>CAITBU010000381.1 GCA_903890595.1 uncultured Holophagaceae bacterium
GAGGCACACGGTGGGCCTTTTCGGAAACAAAACCAAGAACCTAGTGGGATTGGACATTGGATCCAGTGCCGTAAAGGTTTGTGAGCTCCAGCAGCTTGGCAAGGGTACGGCTATCCGCTTCCGGCTCCAGAAGCTGGGACAGGTGCTGCTCCCCCCGGATGCCATCGTGGATGGCGACATCATGGACAGCAACGCGGTCTCATCGGCCATCCGGCAAGCCTTGGCCGAGCAAAAGATCAAGGCCAAAGAGGTGGCCATCTCCGTCTCTGGCCAGCAGGTCATGGTCAAGAAGGTGACATTCCCCCTCATGAGCCCCGCCGAGCTGGCTGAGTCTGTCCGCTGGGAAGCCGAGAGCTTCTTCCCCGCCGGGCAGGGACTCGATTCCTATGCCCTGGACTACAACCTCATTGAGGAGCGGGCTGGGGACGGCAACATGGACGTGGTGCTGGTGGCTTGCCGCAAGGACAAGCTGGAGGCCTACGTCAGCTGTGTGGCTCAGGCCGGCTGCGTCCCCAAGGTGGTCGACGTGGATGTGTTCGCCCTGCAGAACGCCTACGAGATCAATGCCTCCAACGGCCCCCAGGATGAGGTCGTGGCCATCGTCAACATGGGTGCCACCTTTACCAACCTGGCCATGATGGTCGGAGGAAAGTCCATCTTCTGGCGGGACATGGCCTGGGGTAGCAGCCGCTACTCTGAGCGCCTGATGGAGGACTGGGGGCTGGGCCGGGATTCGGCCGAGGCGCTCAAGCGGGGCCGGGCCGCCGAAGGCAGGGAACCTGAAGAAGTGCAGCCCTCCATCAATGCAGTCTCCGATGCCTTTGCGGATGAACTGACTCGCACCCTGGACTTCTTCAAGAGCAGCTTCAAGGTGGACCGCATGGACAAGGTTCTCATCTGCGGCGGTGGCTCCATGGTCCAGGGCCTCCTGGACATCCTGGCCGAGCGCCTGCGGCTTCCCGTGGACCGGTTCAATCCCTTCCAGCTCATCGAGGTCGACGGCCGGACTGAGGATCCCGTGACGGTCCGCGAGATCGGCGGCGCTGCCGCAGTTGTCGTTGGGCTGGCCATGCGCCATGTGGGGGACCGATGATCAAGATCAACCTGCTTGGCGATGCGCTCGGTTCTGCCGGAGCCAAGGGTGGAACCGAAAAGGGTGGGACTGAGCCTGTTCAGGTCTACACCGGGGAAGGGGTGGGCCGTTCCAGGATTCCCGTTGCCGGACTGGTGGTGGGCCTGCTCTTTGCGGCCATGGGCGGAATCTACTACCTGGTGCTGAACAGCGAGGTCACCCGGGCCGAGCGGAAGAAGGCGGCCCTGGAAGTGGAAAAGAAGCAGTACGAGCCCTTCATCGCCCTGGAAAAGAAGTTCCGGGAGAAGAAGGAATCCCTCCAGAAGAAGGAGGAGGTCATGACCGCCCTGAAGCGCCAGCAGGCCCTGCCGGTGCACTTCATGGAGGAGCTGGCCAACAGCCTCCCGGATGATGTCTGGTTCAAGAAGGTGGCCCAGAAGGGTGCCATCGTCACCATCGAGGGGGAGGGGCGGAACTTCGAGTCCATCAACGCGTTCTACGGCAACCTGCAGTCCCGCACCCGCTGGTTCAAGAAGATCAGCTACCCGGGAGCGAAGCGGGGGGCCTCGGGCGCCTTCGAGTTCACCATCTCGTTCGAACTCCAGAACGCCGTCTGAGGTGGCCATGAATCCTCAAC
>CAITBU010000382.1 GCA_903890595.1 uncultured Holophagaceae bacterium
ACGCCCGCCAGGTCCTTGTCGCCCATGGCCCCAAAGAAGAGGTGCGGCCGAATCCCGCAGGCCTGGGCGTGATCGGCCAGTGCCCGAGCGCCCTCGGGGTTGTGGGCGCCGTCCATCCAGACGGTGTCGAGGCCGGGCACCCGCCAGAGGCGCCCCGGCCAGTGGGTGGCGACCACGCCCTCCCAGAGACGGTCCAACGACAAAGGGAAACCCAGCTCCCGCAGGCAGTGCGCAGCTTCGAAGGCCGTGGCCAAGTTGTCCAGCTGATGCAGACCCGGAAGTCCCACCCGGCGGCCGCCGATGCCGGAGTGGTCCCAGCGCACCTCCGCCGGACCGAGGCGCGAAGCCGGTCGCAGCACCGCGTCGCAGGGCAGCAAGGAGCGGACCCACTCAGGATCCAGGGTGGGTCCCAGCACCAGGGGGCGACCCTCCCGCGCGGTGCAGAGCTTCTCCCGGGCAATGGCTTCCCGGGTGTCTCCCAGGTACTGCTGGTGGTCCAGACCCACGGTGGTGAGCACGGTGAGCAGGGGGTCCGTGGCGTTGGTGGCATCCCAGCGGCCACCCATGCCCACCTCCAGCAGGGCCACCTCGACCCCCGTCATGCGGAAGGCCAGCAGGGCTGCGGTGATCATCAGCTCGAAGTAGGTGGCCTGGATGCCCGCCCGGGCCTCGGCCTCAAAGGCCTCGCCCAGCAGCAGCTCCAGGGCACCCTCCCCGATGGGCTGGCCGTCGATCCAGATGCGCTCTCGGACGTCCGTCAGATGCGGCGAGGTGGTCCAGCCCACCACCAGACCCGCAGCCTGCAGCATGTGGGCAAGGAAGGCCCCGGTGCTGCCCTTGCCGTTGGTCCCGGCGATGAGCACCACGGGGTAGCCGTCGTCAGGTCGGCCCAGGCCCAGGAGCAGGGTTCGGATGTTCTCCAGGCCGCACTTGATCCCGAAGTTTCCCCGCCCGTGGAGCCGTTCAAGGTTGACGGTGCCGCCGCCGCCGCTCATCACGCTCCGGCGGGGTTCGTCATCCACGCCAGGGTGGCGGCGATGAAGTCCTTGAGGTTGTCGCGGTTCACCACCTTGTCCACCATGCCGTGGGCCTGGAGGAACTCGGAGCGCTGGAAGCCTTCGGGCAGGCTCTGCTTGATGGTCTGCTCGATGACCCGGGGGCCGGCGAAGCCGATGAGGGCCTTGGGCTCGGCAATGTTGAGGTCGCCCAGCATGGCGTAGCTGGCACTGACCCCGCCGGTGGTCGGATCCGTGAGGATGCTGAGGTAGGGCAGGCCCGCCTTGTCCAGCTTGGCGAGGGCGGCACTCACCTTGGCCATCTGCATCAGGGAGAGGGTGCCTTCCTGCATGCGGGCGCCGCCGCTGCAGCTGACGATGATGTAGGGGCAGTGCTTCTCGAGGGCGCGCTCCACACCCAGGCGCAGCTTCTCGCCCACCACGCTGCCCATGCTGGCGGCGAGGAAGTCAAAGTTCATGATGGAGACCACCACGGGATGCCCGGAGAGGGTGCCCTCCACCACCACCACGGCGTCCTCGGTCTGGCCCGCTGCCGCCAGGCGGCTCAGCTGATCCTTGTAGCTCTTCTGGGCGACGAAGCCCAGGGGGTCCGCGCTCTGGAGGTGACCGAAGAGACCGGTCCAGCCCGGGTCCAGCAGGTTTTCCAGCCGCTCAGGGACACCGATCCGGAAGTGGTAGCCGCACTTGGGACAGACGTTGTGCGTGTTTACCAGTTCCTTGCGGTAGATCAGCTCCTTGCAGGCGTCGCACTTGATCCAGAGGCCCTCTGGCACCCGGACGGTCTTCTCCTCGACCGCGGTCTTCTGTTGGCGCTTCTTCACAAACCAGGACGACATGGCGGGCTCCTTCCGGGGACTGGGGCCTAGCGGCGCTTGGACGGACCGTGCTTGAGGGCTTCGAACAGGCGATCCAGCTCGGCCTCGCTGCCGTAGTGCAGGACGAGGGCACCCGCCTTGCCGCGGGCCTTGATCTCCACCCGGGTGCCCCAGGACTGGGTCAGCTCCTCGGCGGCGGCCTTGATGAAGATGTCTTGCGGATGCTTCTTCCGGCTGTGGGGGCGGTCCTTCTTCTGCAGGCGTTGGACGCGAGCCTCGAGGGCGCGGACGCTCAGCTGCTGGGCCACCACCTCGAGGGCCAGCTCTTCCTGGCGACGGGGCTCAGTCACGCCAAGGAGCACCTTCGCATGGCCAACGCTCAGGTGACCGCAGGCCACCTCGGCGCGGAGGGTGGCAGGCAGACGGAGGAGGCGCAGGGTGTTGGCCACCTGGGGGCGGGACTTGCCCACACGGTCTGCCACTTGCTCCTGGGTGAGGCGCAGGTGCTCGCCCAGCTGCCAGTAGGCCGAGGCCTCCTCGATGGGGTTCAGCTCCTCGCGCTGGATGTTCTCCACCAGGGCGAACTCCAGGAGGCGATCATCCGGGACTTCCTTGATGACCACCGGGACCATGGCCAGGCCAGCCTTGCGGGCCGCCCGCCAGCGCCGTTCGCCGGCAATGATCTCGTACTGCTGCCCGACCTTGCGCACCACGATGGGCTGCACCATCCCGTGCTGCTTCAGGCTGTCAGCCAGCTCCTGCAGGGCGGTCTCGTCGAAGTAGGTGCGGGGCTGAGCCCGGTTGGGCACCAGGTTGCCCAGGGGCAGCTCGCGTGGCGTGGCGTTCTCCGGCGCCATCTGGCTCATGAGTGAGGTCAGTCCGCGGCCGAGGGCCGGACGCTTCGGCTGGGTCATCAGGCTTCCCTCCTCGCAGAATCTTCCATGCTGACCCACTCCTTGGCGAGGCTCAGGTACGCCTGCGCCCCTCGGGAGCGGATGTCGTAGAAGGCCACGGGCTTGCCGTGACTCGGCGCCTCGGCGAGGCGGATGTTGCGCGGGATGGTGGTCTGGAACACCTTGCCCGGGAAGGCCTGCCGCACCTCATTGGCCACGGCCTGGCCCAGGTTGGTGCGCTCGTCGGCCATGGTGAGCAGGATGCCGCCCAGCTGCAGGCGGGGGTTGGCACCCGTCTGGATGCGGCGCAGCGTCTCGGTCAGCTCAGCCAGTCCATCCAGCGCGAAGAACTCGCAGGGCATGGGCACGATGACCTCGTCGGCGGCGGTGAGGGCGTTCAGCGTGATCATGCCGAGGCTGGGGGGCGGGTCGATGATGATGTAGTCGTAGCGGTCCAGGAGCGGCGCCAGCGCCTGGCGCAGGACCTGCAGTTGGGGCATCTCGTAGAGCTCGAACTCCAGCTGGGCGAGGTCCTTGCCGGCGGGGATCACCTGCAGCATCGGCACCTCGGTGGTGAGCACCAGGGCCTCGGCGGGGGCACCCTTCATCAAGGCGTAGGCACCCGCACGGTGATCAGGCTTGGGGAAGCCCAGACCGGTGGTGCTGTGCCCCTGGGGATCGAAGTCCACCAGCAGCACCAGCTTCTCCATCATCGCGAGGGAGGCCGCCAGGTTGATGGCCGTGGTCGTCTTGCCGACCCCGCCCTTCTGGTTTGCCAACACCACCACCCGGGCGCGCATCAGGCGTCCATCCGTGTCGCGCAGGCGCTGGCCAGACCTAGCATTTCGGTTTCCCCTCGAGTGTGGAACACGCCAGTCTATCAGGTCAGGTTCCACGGCGAAGGGGCCAGGTGGTCAGGAATGGATCCCTTGCGAAAGCGGGACATCCCGCTGACGGGTGCCCAACAGGTGGACCGGCCCACAGAGCCAGAGATCCCGCCAGACGCCGCCCTCGAGGGCACCCACGGAGAGGGTCACGGCTTCGCCGCCCGTCGGGTGCAGCGTCCACTCCGAGGGACCACCCTCGGCAGCGAGCCAGGCCGCAGCGACGGCACATCCCGTTCCGCAGCAGAGCGTCTCGCCTTCGACGCCGCGCTCCCAGGAGCGGATGCGGGCCTCGCCCGGGGCGAGCACTTCCACCACGCTCACGTTGGTCCCGCCGGGCAGTGCAACGTGGTGACGCAGCGGCGGCGCGAGCGTGGCGAGGTCCACTGCGGCCACAGAGGGCACGCGGAGAATAAGCTGCGGATTGCCGATCCAGCCGAAGCCCGCAGGCGCCGGCACAGGCATGGGCACGGGCCGCAGACCACAGCTTGCACCCTCTGGCATGCGGATCGCAGCACCCGCCTCCGACCGCTTCAGCAGGATGTGCTCGCCGTTGGACACAGCCTCTACCAGGGCACCCTCCGGGGCCCCCGGGACGGCCAAGGCTGCCCTGCTACCGTTGGAACAAAAGGATTTGGACCCATCTGCATCCCAGTGGTCCAAGCGCCATGGGCCTCGCCCGGGTCTTTGCATCAAAAAAAGGCCATCTAAACCTGGATTCCATTCCTGCTGGCAGATGGTTTTAGTGTAAGCCGATATATCACAAGAATTGAGTTCATCTGCCCAGACGTAGCCGAACCGATTCCCGGAGGCTGCTGCCAGATGGATCCTCAAGCTAGCGCTCGCGATTGCGGAAGGTGTAAACGGTCTCGCCCTTCCGCGCATAGCCCTGTCTGCGAGCCAGGGCTTCCATCAACTCGGGGTCCTTGGCAGCCAGGCGCTGGACCTCTTCGAGGAGCTCGCGGTTGCGGTGGTTGAGCTGCACCAGACGGGCCTTGGCCGCGGTCAGCTCAGTCTCCCGCTTCTGGAGGTCAGGCAACCCGCCCTGCGAGAAGAGCAGGGCGAGCATGGACAGCAGTCCCGAGACGCCCAAAGCTCCCCAAAGGGTGGAAGACTTTAGGAGCCAGTTGGGGTTCATGCCAGGGCGCCGAAGGCTTCGCGGCCGGCATAGCGGGCGGCGGCGCCCAGCTCCCACTCGATCTGGAGCAGGCGGTTGTACTTGGCCACCCGGTCCGTGCGGCAGGGGGCCCCGGTCTTGATCTGGCCGGCGCCGGTGGCCACGGCCAGGTCAGCGATGAAGCTGTCCTCGGTCTCGCCGCTGCGGTGGCTGATGATGGCCCGGTAGCCGGCCTTGTGGGCCATGTCCACGGCCCGAAGGGTCTCGGTCACCGTGCCAATCTGATTCAGCTTGATGAGGATGGCGTTGGCCACGCCCTCCTGGATGCCCTTGGCCAGGATGGCGGGGTTGGTCACGAAGAGATCGTCCCCCACCAGCTGAGTCTTGGCACCCATGGCCACGGTCTGGGCCTTCCAGCCCTTCCAGTCGCTCTCGTCGAAGCCGTCCTCGATGGAGATGATCGGATGCCGGGCGGTGAGGCCGGCGTAGTACTCCACCAGCTGGGCCGGGGTCTTCTTGCCGCCGTCCAGGGTGTAGGCCTTGCCGCTGTGGAACTCGCTGGCCGCACAGTCCAGGGCCATGAAAACATCCGTACCCAGCTTGTAGCCGGCTTTCTTGACGGCCTCCCCGATCAGCTCGAGGGCCTCCTCGTTGGAGCCCAGGTTCGGTGCGAAGCCGCCCTCGTCCCCCACACCAGTTGCCAGCTTGCGGGCCTTCAGGACCCCCTTCAGGGCGTGGTAGACCTCGGCACCCCAGCGGAGGGCCTCCCGGAAGCTCGGGGCCCCCACGGGCAGCACCATGAACTCCTGGATGTCGACGTTGTTGTCGGCGTGGGCCCCGCCATTGAGGATGTTCATCATGGGTACGGGCAGCAGGCGGGCCGAGGCACCGCCCAGGTAGCGATAGAGAGGCATGCGGGTGGCCCGGGCCGAGGCATCCGCCAGGGCCATGGACACGCCCAGAATGGCGTTGGCGCCCAGCCGGCCCTTGTTCTCGGTGCCGTCCAGGTCGCACATCAGCTCGTCGAGCTCGGCTTGCTGGAAGGGATCCATGCCCTGCAGGGCGGCGGCCAGCTCCACATTGATGGCGTCCACCGCGCCCAGGACACCCTTGCCCAGGTAGCGCTTCTTGTCGCCGTCGCGGCGCTCCAGGGCTTCCCGGCTACCCGTGGAAGCACCCGAGGGCACGATGGCCTGGCCGGTCGTCCCATCAGAGAGTTGCACCCTCGCCAGCACGGTGGGGTTCCCACGGCTGTCGAGGACTTCGAGGGCTGAAATGCGATCGATCAGGATCATGGGACCACCCCGGCAGAGGGGCGCGCCAGCGCGCCCCTCTGATCTTAACCGGGTTGCAGGTGAAGCTTTCCCTACTTCTTCGCAGCGGCCTTCTTGGCAGCCGGCTTCTTGGCGGCGGCCTTCTTGGGGGCAGCCTTCTTGGCGACGGCGGCCTTCTTGGGGGCGGCCTTCTTCACAACAGCCTTCT
>CAITBU010000383.1 GCA_903890595.1 uncultured Holophagaceae bacterium
CTCCTCCACCAGCGGCGTGGCCCGGTCCATGTCCCAGCCGGGCCGGCCCTCGTCCTGGTAGATCTGGTTCCAGTAGTCCGGGTGCGTGGTCATGGCTCGATTCTAGACTCACCACTTGTCCGAATAACTTTGCCTTGAAGCTGATAAAGAAAGAAAATTGTGCAGGCCGGCGGTTCGCGTCTGGCTGCACTGGAGGAAGGCATGACCTCGCCCCACCCGCACCTTCGTCTGCCCGCCGTCCTCCTGCTCCTGGCCGCCCTCGGGGCGTCCGCCCAGACCCCGGTCCAGAGCCCCTCGGCCCGCACGGACCCCAAGTCGGTGTACCGGCGAATCATTCAGCCCCAGGAGAAGCCAGAGCAAATCGACTGGGCCGGACGCATCACGGAGCTGCTGAAAGAGGAACCCGGCGACCTGGTGGTGACCGCCGTGGGGGACATGATCTTCAACGAGCCCATCAGCCAGCTGGAAGCGCCGGAGCGGGCGGGCCTGCTGCGCCTCATGCAGGAAGCGGATGTGGCCTACGGCAACATGGAGTTCTCCCTCAACGACCGACCGGAGCTGCAGCGGCCCTTCTACAACTTCCGGGCGCCCCGGGACTTCCGCTGGGAGCTGGCCCGCACTGGCATCAACCTGGTGAGCCTGGCCAACAACCACGCCCTGGACTTCGGCCCAGAGGGCCTCAAGGAGAGCCTCAAAGCCCTGGACCACTCCAACATCACCTACGCCGGCGCCGGCACCACCCTGGCCGAGGCGCACGCTCCGGGTCGCCTGGAGCTGGCGGGCCACAAGACCCGCGTGGCCCTGCTGGCCTACATGCGCTACTGGACGGCCAAGTACCGCAGCAAGGATGCCAGCGGGCCCTCCCTGTCCACCATCGATCCTGCCGTCATCCTGGCGGTGCGGGACGGCAAGGTGGAGAAGGTGGAAGGCCCTCTGGAAAGCGATGTCCAGACCATGGAGGACGACATCCTCCTGGCCCGGCGCCGCAATGACCTGCTCCTGGTCTCGCTCCACAACCACGACGTGACCCACCACCGCGCCTACGGCATCCAGGACACCACCCCGCCCAACGAAGAGATCATGTACCACCGCGCCATCGAAGCCGGGGCGGACCTGGTGCTGGGCACCGGCCCCCACGTGCTGCGGGGCATCGAGCTCTACAAGGGCCGGCCCATCTTCTACAGCCTGGGTGACTTCATCTACCAGTACCGCACCCCCGAGCGGATCCCCGTGGACCTCATCCACCAGCGGGACATCGAGATGCCTCGTCCGCAGAATGTCTCGGTCTTTGACCTGCGGGAGTCCCAGGAGGTCCTGGAGTCGGTGATGGTGCGCATGACCCTGAACCAGGGCAAGCTCAAGCGCATCCAGCTGCTGCCCGTGACCATCGACGACGAGGGCCCGCTCTACGGCGTCCCCCGCCTCGCCAGCACCAAGCGGGGGGCCGAGATTCTCGCCCTCATGCAGAAGCTGTCGGCGCCCTACGGCACCAAGATCACCATCAAGGGCTGGTACGGCGAGGTCCAGCTGCCGTAGGATCCTGCAATCCTGAAGGCTC
>CAITBU010000384.1 GCA_903890595.1 uncultured Holophagaceae bacterium
CTCGGAAACGGCCCCGCTGTCAGACGAGCGGAGGGTGTCGGCGGCGCCCTCGGGGCGGCCTTGGCGCAGCAGGATCACCTGGGCGGAGCCCTGGTGGCGCACCTCCAGGAGGGTGTGCCCCATCGCCTTCAGCGCCTCGCGGGTGGCCAGCGGCAGGGTCGCCTCCACCTGGATGCGGTCCGGCAGCCACTGGTGGTGGAAGCGAGGGGCGTCCACCGCGGCGCGAGCAGCCATACCGAAGTCCACCACGTTCAGCACGGTGTTCAGCACGGTGCTGGGGATGGTGCGCCCGCCGGGGCTGCCACTCACCAGCAACACGGCGCCATCCTTATGGAGAATCACGGGGCACATGCTGGAGAGGGGCCGCTGGCCGGGCCGCGCCAGGTTGGGTTCGGTGCCGATGAGGCCCGTGGCGTCCGTGAGGCCCGGGCCGGCGTTGAAGTCACCCAGCTCGTTGTTCAGCAGGAAGCCTGCGCCGGGGACGATGCGCCGCAGGCCGTAGCTGTCCTCCAGAGTGGTGGTAAGGCTCACGGCATTGCCGTGGCGGTCCACCACGGAGAGGTGCGTGGTGTCCGGGCGTTCGGTGGGCCAGGTAAAGCGCGTCGGCTCGGAGGTGGAGGCCCGGTCCTTCCGGATGGTGGCCCGCAGCTCCTCGGCGTGGGCCCTGGCGAGCAGGCGGGCCAGGGGCAGGTCCGGATTGAAGTCGGGGTCCGCCACATAGCGGGCCCGGTCGGCGAAGGCACGCCGCAGGGCCTCGGCGGTCAGGTGGACAGCGCCCGGGGAACTGGCCCCCAGGGCCTTCAGGTCGAAGCCCTCCAGGATGCCCAGGGACTGCAGCAGCACCTGTCCACCAGAGCTGGGGGGTGGCGCCGCCAGGATGCCCACGCCCCGGTAGGTGCCCCGCAGGGGCTCCCGCAGGACGGGCCGGTAGGCCTTCAGATCCGCCGCCCGGATGAGGCCCCCATGGGCGGCCATGTCCTGGACGATCAGCCGCGCCGTGGTGCCCCGGTAGAAGTCGCGCCAGTCCCGGCTCAGCCGCGCCAGGGTGCGGGCCAGCTCCGGCTGCACCAGGCGGTCTCCGGCCCGGAGGGGCTCGCCACCCCGGCTGAACTGAGCCAGGGTGGGGGCGTGGCGCCGGAAGGCCGGCAGCTGCGCCGCCAGGCTGGCAGCCTGATTCTCAGTGAGGACGAAGCCCTCCTGGGCGAGGCGCTGGGCCGGGCGCAGCAGACGCGCCCAGGGCAGGCGGCCCTGGCGGCGCCAGGTCTCCCGCAGGCCCGCCACGCTGCCCGGCACCCCCACGGCGGCCAGGCTCTCGTGGTGCAGGTCTTTGTCGTAGACGCCGTCCTTGAGCCACATGCGGGGGTGCGCGGCCGCCGGTGCCTTCTCCCGGAAGTCCAAGAAGGTGGCGGTCCCGTTGGCCTTGCGGGAGAGCAGGAAGCCGCCGCCTCCCAGGTTGCCGGCGGCGGGGTGCACCACCGCCAGGGCGAAGGCCGTGGCCACCGCCGCATCCACGGCGCTCCCACCCTCCCGCAGCACCTGGGCCCCGGCCTCCGAGGCCAGGGTCTCCTGGCTCACCACCAGGCCCCGAGGGGCCTGGGCGCCCAGGGCCAGGGTCAGGAAGAGGGACAGCAGGGGAACGAGGCGCATGGGGACTCCGGAGAAC
>CAITBU010000385.1 GCA_903890595.1 uncultured Holophagaceae bacterium
CGGAGTAAGGCAGGTTTGCAACAGGTCTTTCTTTAGGCCTTTTCTGTTATCCCCTTCATCCCATTTATCCCCGTCCACATGTCTTTTTTTAAAACAGGGATGAAGGGGATGAAGGGGAGAAATACCACTGCCTAAACGAACCCGGGCTACAGCCTGGTTCGGGATTCAGGAGAAAAGGAAACCACTCTCGCAGAGAAAAGACGAGAGAGCAGAGGGGCGCGGAGGAAGGGTGGCTGGCAACAGGGCTTTATTTAGCCTTTTTCCGTTATCCCCTTCATCCCATTTATCCCCGTCCAAATGTCTTTTTTATAAAACAGGGATGAAGGGGATAACTGCCACTGCCTAAACGAACCCGGGCTACAGCCTGGTTCGGGATTCAGGAGAAAAGGAAACCACGCTCGCAGAGAAAAGACGAGAGAGCAGAGGGGCGCCGAAAGAGGCAGAGCGGCAGAGAGGGAACAGGGGCTTTTTACCCGCCCTTTTCAGTTCTCCCCTTCATCCCTGTTCCCTAGCTTTTTCGTCCCTGTTTGCAAGTGCCACTTAATGTCCGCAGCCACAGCCGCCGGTGAAGGTCGCACTGCGGGCGGCGCGGACCATGGTCTGGCCTTCCCGGCCGATGAGGGCTGCCAGGACCAGGGCTGAGGCGGCATCCACCCACCAGAGGGCGGGGGCCAGGAGGAACACCAGACTGCCGGCGAAGAGGACGGCCGAAAGCTGGATGCAGGCCAGGCTGCAGGCGGCGTCGGCGGCGAGGGTGGCGCTGTCCAGGGCCTGGGCCGCGGCCAGCTTGGCCCGCCAGAGCCAGGCCATGAAGCCCAGGGAGACCGCCGAGATCACCAGGCCCGGGACTGTGGTGGGTGGGTGGGCGCCCCCGGCCAGCTGCAGGAGGGCACCCCCGGCGATGCCCGCCGCCAGGACCACAAACAGCCAACCGATGCGCAGGGCGGCCCAGCGCTCCCGCACCAGGTTGCCGTGGTCCCGGAGGTTCCAGAGCACCAGCAGTGCCGACGCCACCTCGATGAAGCTGTCCGCCCCGAAGCCAAAGAGGGCCAGGCTGTCGTCCTGCCAGCCGAAGGCCATGGCGACCATGCCTTCCACCAGGTTGTAGGCCACGGTGGCCAGGGCCAGGCGGATGGCCCGCCGGCGCCAGTCCGCCGGGGTCACGCCTGGGCTTCGCGGACCTTGCGAGCCTTCACCAGCACCAGGGTGGAGCCGGTGGGGGTGCGGTCCAGGCGGACCTCGTCCATCACCTGGCGCATGAAGAACACGCCCCGGCCGCCGGGCTTGAGGAGGTTCTCCGGCAGGTTCGGATTGGGCAGGGTGTCCAGGTCCACGCCGGGGCCCTGGTCCTCAATGCGGATCTCGAAGCGGTCCACCTGGGGGGTGAAGGTCACCTTGATGGGCTTGTCCTTGTTCAGCTTGTTGCCGTGGCGCATGGCATTGGCAATGCCCTCCTGGATGGCCAGCCAGAGGCGCTCGCCGTCCTCCTGGGTGAAGCTCAGGTGCTTGAGGAACTCCGCCCCCACCACCTGGATCAGGTCGATGAAGCGCAGGTCCGTGTTGCAGGTGAGGACAACGGGTAGCAGGGCGGGGTGGGCCATGAAGGCGAATCCCTTTCACAGAGCGAGAACACCCCAAGTTACTTGGAATGGGCCAGCGCAAGCCAGCGCTTTCACAGAAGGGGCCCAATGGGGGGTGAGCAGGGTGGCTTGGATCACAATTAAGAATTGTTGGTCTGAAATATGGAGAATTATGCCAAGATCCTCTCAGGCGCTGGGTGCGCCGGCCTGGAGGCTTCAATGAAAGCAAGGTGGTGGCTGGTTCTACTGGTGCTGGTGGCAGGCTTTGGGGTGCTGGGTCTGGGGGGGCGGCAGATCGCCCAGAATGCCCCACCGATCCCCCAGCAGGTGGTGGCCGAGGACGGCACCGTCCTGGTGGCCCCTGGTCAGATCCTGGCGGGCCAGGTCAGCTACCTGGGCCATGGCGGTCAGCACATCGGCTCCATCCTGGGGCACGGCGCCTACCTGGCACCGGACTGGACGGCCAAGGCCCTGCACCAGTGGGCCGCCGCCACCCTGGCTGGCGTCTCCGCACGGGGACTCTCCTCGGCGGAAGCCAAGGCTCAAACTGTGGCCTCATTTCAGAGTAATAAGTATGAAATAGCCACCGGCACCCTGAGGCTGGATGCTGCCCAGGCCAAGGCCTACCTCCAGACTCGCGCCGAGCTGGCGCGGATCGCCGTGCAGGGGGACAAGGAAGCCGCCATCCCGGCCCGGTGGATTCCCACCCAGGCCGAGGGTGAGCGCGTGGCCGACTTCTGGCTGTGGACCGCCTGGACGGCTTCCGCCCGTCGGCCCGGGTCCGCGGTCAGCTACACGCAGAACTGGCCCCACGAGCCCCTGGTGGGCAACAGCATCACGCCCATCAGCCACCTCTGGAGCATCCTGTCCATCATCCTGCTGATCCTGGGTGTGGGCCTCATGGTCTGGCACCACGCCAGCCAGCCCGCCGAAGAGTTCCCGGCCCCCCAGGCCATTCCGGCGGCGCCCGCCACCCCCAGCCAGCGCTGGTCGGCCCTCTACTTCGCCGTGGCCATGGCCCTCTTCCTGGTGCAGATCGGCATGGGCATCCTGACGGCCCATGACGCCGTCGAAGGCAACGCCCTCTACGGTGTGGACCTCTCCCACATCCTGCCCTACGCCGCCTCCCGCACCTGGCACCTGCAGCTGGCCGTCTTCTGGATCGCCACCTGCTGGCTGGCCACGGGCCTCTACCTGGGCCCCAAGCTCAGCGCCAAGGAGCCCAAAGGCCAGTGGATCGGCGTGGCCGGCCTGCTGGTGGCCCTGGTGGTGGTTGTGGTCGGGGCCCTCACGGGCGCCCACCAGGCCATCCTGGGCAAGCTGTCGGGATCGTTCCTGCTGGGCCATCAGGGCTATGAGTACGTGGAGCTGGGTCGCCTCTGGCAGTTCCTGCTCACCGTGGGCATGGTCGGCTGGCTGGTGATGGTGGTGCGGGCCCTGCTGCCCGCCCTGCGCGGCGAACAGGGCCGCGTGGGCCTGCTCAAGCTCTTCGTGCTGTCCGCTGTGGCCATCCCGCTGTTCTACTCCGCAGGCTTCATGTACACCCGGGAGACCCACATCGCCATGGCCGAGTACTGGCGCTGGTGGGTGGTCCACCTCTGGGTGGAGGGCTTCTTCGAGGTCTTTGCCACCGTGGCCATCGCCTTGCTCACCACCCGCATGGGCCTGCTCCGCGAGAGCACCGCCCTGCGCGCCGTGAGTCTCTCCGTGGGCCTCTTCCTCGGCAGCGGCATCATCGGCACCTTCCACCACCTGTACTACACGGGCTCTCCGGCCTCCATCGCAGCCCTGGGCTCCGTGTTCAGCGCCCTGGAGATCGTGCCCCTCACCATCGTGGGCTTCGAGATCGCCCAGAGCCTCAAGGCCGGCCGGGCCCTGGGCAGCGGCTACGAGTGGCCCTTCAAGTTCTTCGCCGCCGTCTGCTTCTGGAACATGGTGGGCGCAGGGGTCTTTGGCATGCTCATCAACCCCCCCTCGATCCTCTACTACAGCCAGGGCCTCAACACCACGCCCATCCACAGCCACGCTGCGCTCTTCGGGGTCTACGGCTTCCTGGCCATCTCCCTCATGCTCTTCGCCCTGCGCGGCATGACCCCGGACAACGCCTGGGATGAGAAGTGGCTGCGCTACGGCTTCTGGGGCCTGAACCTGGGCCTGGTCCTCATGCTGGTGTGCTCGCTGATCCCCAGCGGTCTCTACCAGTTCGTCCAGAGCCTCGAGCACGGCACCTGGTACGCCCGCAGTGCCGCCGTGGTGCAGAGCCCCCTCATGCGCACCTTCACCTGGCTGCGCATGCCCGGCGACGTGATCTTCGGCCTCGGCGCCCTCTCGGTGATCGTCTTCACCTTCAAAGCCGTCCTCGGCGCCTGGAGCTGGAAGGCCGCCGAATAGGCTGCGCTGCTGGTGCAGCCTAGGACTGATGCAAAGCACACCGCCAAGACGCCAAGAGCGCCAAGAAAATCAGTGCAGTACTCCCTTGCACTTCTTGGCTTCTTGGCGTCTTGGCGGTGAAGCATTTTCTCATCACCCGCTGTTGCGCAGCCCGGCGGCGAGGCCGTTGATGGACAGGAGGATGCCCCGCTCGGTGCGGCCGTCCAGGGCCCCGGCGCGGTAGCGGCTGAGCAGCTCCACCTGCAGGTGGTTGAGGGGGTCCAGGTAGGGGAAGCGATGCTGGATGGACCGCCGCAGGGACGGGTTGTCCGCCAGCAGGTCGGCCTCGCCCGTGATGGCTCGCAGGGCCTCCGTCGTGGCCTCGCACTCCGCCTGGATGCGCTGGAAGATGCGCTCCCGCAGGACGGCGTCACCCACCAGGTCTGCATAGCGGGAGGCGATGGCCAGGTCCACCTTGGCCAGCACCATGTCCAGGTTGGACAGCAGGGTCCGGAAGGTGGGCCACTGGGCGTACATCTCCCGCAGCAAGTCCAGGCCAGCCTCGCCCCGAGCCGTGCGGAAGGCCCGCACCGCCGAGCCGAAGCCGTACCACCCGGGCAGCATGAGGCGGCACTGGCTCCAGCTGAACACCCAGGGGATGGCCCGCAGGTCCGTGATGGCCCGGCCGGCCTTCCGGCTGGCAGGCCGGGAGCCGATGTTCAGGCGGGCGATCTCCGAGATGGGCGTGGACTCCCAGAAGTAGCGCTCGAAGCCCTCCGTCTCGAAGACCAGGTTGCGGTAGGCCGCGCAGGCCTCCTGGGACAAGGCGTCCATGGCCTCGCAGTAGCGGGGCGCACCGCTGTCCTCTGGCCCCTCGGGCAGGCTGGCTTCCAGGGTGGCGGCCACCAGCACCTCCAGGTTGCGGCGGCCCACGGCGGGGTGCCCGTACTTGGCGGCGATGACCTCGCCCTGCTCTGTGAGGCGGATCTGGCCACTCACGGCCCCGGCGGGCTGGGCCAGGATGGCCTCGTAGGCGGGTCCGCCACCGCGGCCCACGGAGCCACCGCGGCCGTGGAAGAGGCGCAGACGCACGCCGTGGCGCCGGGCCACGGCCACCAGGGCCACCTCGGCCTTGTAGAGCTCCCAGCGGGAGGTGAGGAAGCCCCCATCCTTGTTGCTGTCCGAGTAGCCCAGCATGACTTCCTGCACCCCGCCCCGGCTGGCCAGCAGGCGCTGGTAGAGGGGCAGGGCCAGCAGGCGGTCCATGATCTCGCCGCAGCGCTGGAGGTCCTCGATGGTCTCGAAGAGCGGGATCAGGTTCAGGTCCAGCCGCCCCTCGGAGGGGCGCAGGAGGCCCGCCTCCCGCAGGAGCACGGCGGCCTCCAGGAGGTCCGACACGCCCTCGGTGTGGCTCACGATGCAGCTGGGCAGGGCCTCGGTGCCCAGGCGGCCCTGGGCCGCCGCCACCGCATGGAAGAGCGTCAGCTCGGTGCGGGTCTCCTCGCTGTAGGTCAGGAAGGGTGCGGCCAGGGGGCGGGGGCTCTCCAGCTCCACCGCCAGCAGGGCGATGCGCTGCTCCTCCTCCAGGGCCAGGTAGTCGGTGCCAGGCTGCACCACCGCCAGCAGCTCGGCCACCACGCGGCCGTGGACCTCGGAGGTCTGGCGCAGGTCCAGGGGTACCAGGTGGAAGCCGAACACCGACACGGCGCGGCGCAGGTCCCGCAGGCGGCCCCGGGCCAAACGGCGTCCCCCGTGGGCCCGCAGAGAGCGGTCCAGGGTGTCCAGGTCGGCCTTCAGCTCGGCGGCCGAGGCGTAGGGGGGCAGGGCCTCGGCGGGGGCGGCCAGGTCTTTGGGCAGCAGGCGCTGGCGGGTGGCTTCCAGGCGGGCGGAGATGGTGGCCTGGGCCAGCCGGTAGGCCTCGTCGGCCCGCTGGGGCGTGCGGTTGGGGGCCTTGTCCGCCAGGTTCAGGACTTCTTGCGAGGCCTTGGAGACCTGGAGGCTGAGGGACAGCTCTGTGCCCAGGGCCTCCAGCTCCCGCAGCAGGAAGTCCAGGATGGTGCGGGCCTGCATCTCCAGGGCGCGGGTCAGCACCTCGGCGGTGACGAAGGGGTTGCCGTCCCGGTCCCCGCCGATCCAGCTGCCCAGCTGCAGGAAGGGCGGCAGCTCCGCATCCCCCCAGGCGGGATCCAGGCCCAGGCGATCCTCCAGGTCCGCATAGAGGGCCGGCACCTCCCGCAGGAAGGTGCGCTCGAAGTAGGAGAGGGCGCTGGCCACCTCATCCGTCACGGCGGGCCGGTGGGCGCGCAGCATGCGGGTCTGCCAGAGCAGCAGCACCTGGCGCTGCAGGTGCTCGTCCCGCAGGGCGTTCTCCCGGGGCGTGGACACCATGCGGTCCCGCTCCTCCAGCAGGCGGGCGATCTCCATCTGGGCGTTCAGGATGCTCTTGCGCTGCACCTCCGTGGGGTGCGCCGTGAGCACCGGGCGCACCTGGGCCCCGGCAAAGAGCTCCTGCAGGCCGGCGGCATCCAGGCCGGCGGCGGCGCTGCGAGCGAGGGCATGGCCCAGGGAACTGGGACGGGGCGGGGCCGTGGCGGCCCGGTGGGCCCGGGAGCGGCGGATGTGGTGCTGGTCCTCCGCCAGGTTGGCCAGCTGCGAGAAGTAGCTGAAGGCCCGGATCACCAGGATGGCGCGGCCCGGCGTCAGCTCCGCCAGGATGCCCTTGAGCTCCTGGACCGCCTCCGGATCCCCGCCGCGGCGGAACCGCACCGCACAGCGGCGGATGCGCTCGATGAGGTCGAAGGTGGGCTCGCCCTCCTGCTCCCGCACCGTGTCCCCCAGCAGCCGCCCCAGCAGACGGATGTCCTCCTTCAGCGGCAGGTCCTTGTCGGGCGAAGCAGCATCCATGGCGTGACACCTTCCAGGCAGAGCAGGGGGATCCAGCCAGCCTAGCGGAAGGTGGGGTGGTTGCCACCTCTGATCGCCACGGGGGTGAGGTCGTTTGGGAACCCTTTTCGCCTGGGCCAGGCTCCTTCAGGCCGGGATGGCATGCAGCCTTAGTCCCAGGGCGTGGATGACCTTCACCACGGTGGAGAACTCAGGATTGCCATCAGGAGAGAGGGCCTTGTAGAGGCCTTCCCGTGTCAGGCCGGTGTCCCGCGCAAGCTGCGCCATGCCGCGTGCCCGAGCAATGTCACCCAGGGCCGCTCGGATCAGGCTGCCGTCTCCTGGGTCCTCCTCGAAGCAGGCTTCAAGGTAGAGGCTCAGGTCCTCCTCGGTCTTGAGGTGGTCCACGGCATCCCATTTGGTGAGCTTGATTCCCATCTCGTCCTCCTACACCTGCTTGGCCAGTTCCAGCGCGGACTTGACGTCCTTGCCCTGGCTGGACTTGTCCCCCCCACCAAGGAGGATCACGATCTTGAGTCCCTGCTGGATGAAATAGACCCGATAGCCTGGACCATAGTGGATCCTCATCTCGGAAACGCCTTCTCCCACGGGGCGGCAATCCCCCAGGTTGCCTTGCTCCGCCCGCCGAATGCGGGCACTTATTCTTGCCTTGGCGCGGCCATCGGTAAGCCCGCTCTACCAACCCTCAAAGACCTCGGTGGTCAGCATCGTCTTGCTTCACGAAGTGTGAACCATGGTTCACGTTTGTCCAGGGGACTTGTAGGGCTTTTCCACCTTCCCCTCCGAATCCTTCAACTCGGGCTGGGTGGATTGGCGCAAGAAAGGGCCAAAACTTTGGTTCATCCGGGAATTCCGGGAAAAAGAACTGCCAACCACAGAGAACGCAGAGAGCGCAGAGGCGCGCCGA
>CAITBU010000386.1 GCA_903890595.1 uncultured Holophagaceae bacterium
CCGGTGACCTGCTCCTGCTGGCCGGGAAGGGCCATGAGCCCTACCAGGAGATCCACGGCGTGAAGCACCCCTACAGCGACCGGGCCGCGGTGGAAGCCGCACTCCGGGGCGCTCCATGACCCGTCTGGTCCGCATCGAGGGCCCCGGGGATCCCCTGCTCCTGGAAGCCGCCGCCCTGCTGCGTTCCGGGGGCCTGGTGGCCTTCCCCACGGAGACGGTCTATGGGCTGGGTGCCGATGGCCTGAACCCCGAGGCGGTCGCACGGATCTACGCCGCCAAGGGTCGGCCCAGCACCAGCCCTGTGATCCTCCATGTGGCAGGGGCCGAGGCCGCCCGGGACCTGGTGGCCCAGTGGTCCGCCGAGGCCCAGGCCCTGGCCGACCGCTTTTGGCCCGGTCCCCTGACGCTGGTGCTGCCGGCCTCGGACCTTGTGCCCGCCATTGTCCGCGCCGGCGGGCCCACCGTGGCCCTGCGCTGCCCCGCGCACCCGGTGGCCCTGGCCCTCATCCGCGCCACGGGCCGCCCCCTCGCTGCTCCCAGTGCCAACCGCAGCCAGCACCTGTCCCCCACCTGCGCCGCCCATGTGGCCTCCAGCCTCGGGGACGCACCGGACCTCATCCTGGATGGCGGCCCTACCACCGAGGGCCTGGAGTCCACCATCCTGGACCTCACCGGACCCCGGCCCCGCATCCTCCGTCCCGGCCCCGTCACCCCGGCGGACCTGGCGGGCCTGCTCGGTCCCGTGGAGGTCTGGGCGGGCACCGCCGATCCGACGCTTCGCCAGCAGGCCCCCGGCATGCAGGCGCGGCACTATGCCCCCCGGGCTGAGTTGCGCCTGGTGCCCCCAGGGGCCGGCGTGGCCTCTACAAGCGAGCGGGTGGCGTATGTGGGGTTCGGTGTCCTCCCGACCCTCCCGGAGGGCGTGCGGGGCATCCTGCTGCCCCTGGAGGCCGAAGCGGTGGCGGTTCGTCTCTACGCCCTCCTGCACGACCTGGACGCTGCTGGCTTCGACCGGATCCTGGTGGAACACCCCCCCGCCGGGGAGGCCTGGCTCGCCGTGCGCGACCGCCTCGGGCGGGCCTCAGCCAAGGAGCAGCCATGAGCCTCTGGTCCCTCCATCAGGTGGCCTCCCAGGTGGGTGGTGCCATCCACGGCGAAGGCGCCCTCGTGCCGACGTCCCTGTCCATGGACACCCGCACGCTCCAGCCCGGCGCCTGCTTTGTGGCCCTCAGGGCCGAGCGGGACGGCCACGACTTTGCGGCCCAGGCCGTGGCGAAGGGCGCGGTGGCCCTGCTGGTGGACCACCCCCTGGACCTGCCCTGTGCGCAGCTGGTGGTGCCAGACACCCTGGCGGCCCTGCAGGCTTGGGGCCGCACGCGGCTCTCGGCGGTGCGTCCTGCCCTGGTGCTGGGCGTCACCGGCAGCGTCGGCAAGACGGGCACCAAGGAGATGCTGGCCGAGGCCACCGGGGCCTGGCGCACCCTGGGGAACCGCAACAACACCCTGGGCATCCCCGAGGCCCTGGCCACCCTGCCGGAGGGCCTGAGCGGCGCGGTGCTGGAGATGGGCATGAGCACGCCCGGGGAGATCCGCCGCCTCACGGAGATCGCGCCCCTGGATGCCGGCCTCATCACGCTGGTGGGTACCTCTCATATTGAGAACTTCGCCGAGGGCCAGCAGGGCATTGCCAGCGCCAAGGGCGAGCTGGTGGCGGGCCTGCGGAAGGGCGGCACCTGGGCCCACCTGGCCGCCGACCCCTGGTGCCAGTGGATCGCCCAGCAGCCCTGGGCCCGCCATGCCAAGCCTCTGCCCGTGGGCGACGGCGAGCCCTGGGGCTGGGAGGACTACACCTCCCTGGGCGCCGTCGGTGGCGCCTTTGTGCTGCGCACGCCCCGGGGCAAGGTGTCCCTCCGCATCCAGCTTCCCGGCGAGCACCAGACCCGCAACGCAGCCCTGGCGGCGGCCCTGGCACTGCACCTGGGCTTTGACCCAGGCCGGGTGGCGGCGGGTCTCGCTGCGGTGGTGCCCGAGCCCGGCCGTGGCCGCCTCCACCCCCTCGCCGGGGGTGGCTGCCTGCTGGACGAGACCTACAACGCCAGCATGGACTCCATCCTGGCCTGCAGCCGCGCTCTGCTACAGCTGCCCGGCGGCGAGTCCGTTGCCGTGCTGGGCTCCATGCGGGAGCTCGGCCCCGAGGCACCCCGCATCCACCGGGAGACCGGTGCCGCCCTCAAGGCCTTGGGCCTCTCCCGCCTGTGGGCCTACGGCGACCATGCCGCCGACTACGCCGAGGGCTTCGGCTTGCGCTCCCTGGCCTTCCCGGACTTCGACAGCCTGCGGGACGCTGCGGCTGGACTCTCCGCAATCCCGCCCGGAGCCCGTATCCTGGTAAAGGGCAGCCGGTACTGGCGCGCCGAGCGGGCTGTGGCTTGGCTGCTCGGTGCTCGGTCCTGAAGTCCCTGTCCTAAGTCTGCCTTTGTCGGTCTTTCTTCTTCGGTTATTGGATACCCATGCTGCCCTGGCTTCTACATCCTTTCCGCGACATCATTCCCGGCTTCTCGGTCTTCCGGTATGTGACCTTCCGCACGGCCTTGGCTGCGGCCACGGCCATGGTGCTGAGCCTGCTGCTGGGGCCCCCGGTGATCCGCATGCTCACGGCCCTCAAGATGGGCCAGCACATCCGCGAAGAGGGGCCCGAACACCACCAGAAGAAGGCCGGCACGCCCACCATGGGCGGGGTCCTCATCCTCCTGGTGATCACCGTCTCTACCCTGCTGTGGTGTGACCTCAAGAGCGGGCCCATCTGGGTGGCTCTGCTGGCCCTCCTGGGCTTCGGTGCAGTGGGCGCCTTCGATGATGCCAAGAAGCTCCTGAAGAAGCAGAACCTGGGCCTCACCAGCCTGCAGAAGATGGCGCTGCTGACGGCCATCTCGCTGCTGGTGGCCTGGCTCATCCTGCACTTCGGCCTGCGGGGCAGTGCCACCAGCCACTTGTCCGTGCCCTTCTTCAAGAACTTCCGGCCCAACGTGGGCATCTTCCTCATCCCCTGGATCTGGCTGGTGATGGTGGGTACCAGCAACGCCGTGAACCTCACGGACGGCCTGGACGGCTTGGCCATCGGCGGCACCCTCATCGTATCGATCACCTACGCGATCCTCGCCTATGTGGTGGGCCACGCCAAGATCGCCGCCTACCTGGCCGTTCCCTTCGTGCCGGGTGGCGCCGAGCTCTCCGTGTTCATGGGTGCCATGGCGGGCGCCTGCCTGGGCTTCTTGTGGTACAACGCCCACCCGGCCGAGATCTTCATGGGCGACACCGGCTCCCTGGCTCTGGGCGGTGCGCTGGGTACGGTGGCCGTGATCGTGAAGCAGGAGCTCCTGCTGGTCATCGCCGGCGGCCTGTTCGTCCTGGAGGCCGTGAGCGTCATCCTGCAGGTGGGCAGCTTCAAGCTGCGGGGCGGCAAGCGCATCTTCCGCATGGCACCCTTCCACCATCACCTGGAGCTCGGCGGACTGCAGGAGACCAAGGTCGTGATCCGCATGTGGATCACCGCCATCGTCTGCTCGATCCTGGCCCTCAGCTCTCTGAAGCTGCGATAGGCCGCGGCCGGCTCGGCCAAGGCTGGCCGAGGATGTAGCCCTGGCCCCAGGGCACGCCCGCGTCGATGACGGACTCCAGCTCCTCGAGGGTCTCGATGCCTTCGGCGATGAAGCCGATGCGCATGGCCTCGGCGAAGTGGGCCAGCGCATTCAGCAGGGCCGCCTGGTAGGGACGGCGGTGGGCCTGGTGCACGAGGCTGCGGTCCGCCTTGATAAAGTCCGGGGCCAGCAGGGCCATGTGGGAGAGGCTGGCCACGCCGGCGCCCAGGTCATCCACGGCCACTCGCAGACCCAGGTCGCGGAGGCGTCCCACGTAGCCCTGGAGGGCCTCCAGGTCGTGCACGCGCTGGGACTCGGTGAACTCCATCACCACCCGGTCCGGGCTGAAGGGCAGGGCCTCCATCCAGCGGGGCAGGCTGGCCCAGAAGCCCGGGGCCTCGAGGCTCACGGGCTCCAGGTTCACAAAGTGCAGATGGCTGCCGTCACCATCCCGGGCAATGGACTGGAAGGTGGCCTCGAGGAAGGTGAGGTCCAGGGCCAGACGGTCCGCTGCCGTCAGGGAGGGATGCTGAAGCAGAGGGCCGACAGCATGGGTGGTGCCTTCCGCATCCTCGTGGCGGGCCAGGTACTCAAGGGCCATGAGGCGGTTGTCCGAGAGCCGATACATGGGCTGGACATGGGGAACGATGTTGGCGTCGCCACGCAGCATACGCTCCAGGATGCCCTTGGGCATGTTCACTCTCCACCGCGACCCAGGGTCCTCGGGGATTGTAACGCCTCGAATGCGCTGCGTCCCTCCTTCGGTGCGGCGGATCGGGCTAACCTGGAAGGTGGGAGGCAGCATGCGCACCGTGGTCGTGGGGGCAGGGCGGTCAGGCTTGGCGGCAGCCCGCTTCCTGGCGGCGCAGGGAACACCCGTGGTGCTGACGGATCTGCGGCCGAGCCCGGATGCGGAGCTGGAGCTGGAGCTGGCGCGAGCAGGCATTCCTGGCGTGTGGGGTGACCATCCGCTGGTGCTCCTGGAGGAATGCACCGAGGTGATTGCAAGTCCCGGCATCCCCCGTACAGCACGTTTCCTTGCTGAGGCCCTGCGGCGGGGCATCCCAGTGGTGGGCGAAGTGGAGGTGGCCCATCGACACCTGCGCAGCACCGGCGCTGGCCGGGTGCTGGCGGTGACGGGGACCAACGGCAAGAGCACCACCACTGACCTCACCGCCCATCTGCTGCGGGCTGCGGGAATCCCAGCGGTGGCCTGCGGCAACCTGGGCCTGCCTTTCGTGGAGGCCGTGCAGGGCGCTGCTCCAGGCACCGTCTTCGTGGTGGAGCTGAGCAGCTATCAGCTGGAGTCCGTGCAGGCCTTCCAGGCGGATGCCGCCGCCTTCCTGAACCTCACCGAGGACCACCTGGCGCGGCACGGCACCATGGACACCTACCGGCGTACCAAGCTGCGGATCTTTGAGCGGCAGGGTGCCAGCGACCTGCGCGTGGTCCCCGCCGCCCACCCGGAGTGGTGGCAGGATGCCCCGGGTGCCGCCCCCAGCGCCCGCTTCGGCTGGTCGCCCTGCGAGGCCTGGTGCGATGGGGACGGCTTGCTGCACCTGGCGGGCGAGGTCCTGCTCCCCCGCACGGACCTGCGCATTCCCGGCGACCACAACGTGGAAAACGCCCTGGCTGCCGCCCTGCTGGCCCGCCATGTCGGAGCTTCCATGGATGGCCTCCGCACGGGACTGCGTACCTACCCTGGCCTGGCCCACCGCATGGTCCTCTGCGGGGAGCGGGGCGGGGTGCGGGCCTACAACGACTCCAAGGGCACCAACGTGGACGCCACCCTCACCGCCATCCATGCGCTGCCCGGTCCCCTCGTGCTGCTGCTGGGCGGGACTGACAAGGGCGCCAGCTATGCGCCCCTGCGGGAGGCGCTGGTCGGCAAGCTCCGCCGCCTGATCTTCCTGGGGGAGGCCATTCCCCAGCTGGTGCGCGACCTGGGGGACCTGCCTCACACGGTGGTGCCTGGCTTCGATGCCGCGGTGCAGACTGCCCTGGACCTGGCCGAGCCCGGTGATCAAGTGCTGCTCAGCCCCGCCTGCGCCAGCTTCGACCAGTTCGCCAACTTTGAGCAGCGGGGCGACCACTTCGAGTCCCTCATCCAAGCCTGGAGCGCTTCATGACCGACCTCACCGCTGCCCTCCAGAATCTGCTCGGGGCCGACGCCGTGCTCACGGAGCGGGACGACCTCGTTCGCTATGAGGAAGGCTGGCGCTACGGGAAGGGCAGTGCTCTGCTGGCCGTGCGTCCTGCCACCGCCACCCAGGTGGCCGCCTGCCTGGCCCTGTTCCGCGAGGCCGGCGTCCAGGTGGTGCCCCAGGGTGCCAACACGGGTCTGGTGGGTGCCTCCACGCCCGATCCCACTGGCCGCATGGCCGTGCTCAGCCTGGAGCGCCTCAACCGCCGCCTGGAGGTGGACCCCGTGGACCGCACGGTGCTGGTGGATGGTGGCGTCCTGCTCAGCGCCCTGAATGCGGCCCTCCAGCCCCACGGTCTGCTGTTCCCCATCGACCTGGGC
>CAITBU010000387.1 GCA_903890595.1 uncultured Holophagaceae bacterium
ACCGGCACTTCCTTCTGGCGGATGTCTTTGACGTGGACCTCGTAGGCCATGGTCTTGCCGGCCAGGACGTTATTGGTGTCCTCGGCGGGGTGGGTCAGGTTGAAGCTCTTCTTCTCATCGGCTTTCATGCCCACCAGCTCAGCGTCGAAGGGACGGGTGCCGTCCACCTCGATGCCTTGATCCTCGTAGGTCTGGGCCTTGAGGCCCTGGGGCTTCACGCGAATGTCGCAGGTGGCCACCAGGCCCGTGGCGACGGTGGCATCCTCGACCGGCAGGAACTTGGTGGCCCGCTGGCGCAGGGCCTCCAGGTGCTCGGTCACCGTGGTTTCGTCGATGAGGCGCATCTTCTTGGTGAGGACCATGCCCTTGTAGTCCGGCAGGGCCACGTCAGGGGCCACGTCAAACTGGGCGCGGAAGACCGCATCCGTGCCCTCCTTGAGGTCCAGCTTTTCCAGGGAGGGGCGGGAGATGGGGGTGGCGCCGGCGGACTGGGCGGACGCCCAGAAGTGGCGCTCCACCAGCTTCTGAGCCACTTCGGACTCGATCTCCCGACCATAGTTTTGCAGGAGCACGGCCCGGGGGGCCTTGCCGGGGCGGAAGCCCTTGACGCGGGCCTGGGGAGCGATCTTGGCGAACACTTCCGCATAGGCCTGGCCCACTTCGGCGGCGGGTACCGTCACCTCGATGGCCTTGCGGGTGGGGGACTGGTGGTGAAGGGTGACGGACATGGGTGCTCCTGGAGATCGGGGTGTGCGGTGCTGTGAGAGGGCAATCGGAGGACTGTTTTTCCGGTCTTCTGAATCGCAGGGGCGATTCAGAAGTGGTGCGAACGGTCGGACTCGAACCGACACGGTTTTAACCGCTGGAACCTAAATCCAGTGCGTCTACCAATTCCGCCACGCTCGCAAAGCCTTCCGAATTGTCAACCGGTGGTGCGCCCAGAGCGACTCGAACGCCCGACCCTCAGGTTCGAAGCCTGATGCTCTATCCAGCTGAGCTATGGGCGCGCACCGAATCACCCAGTCTACCTGGAACTGGCTTCCGCTTCGACCCCCGGTTGCGCTGGATAGAGCGCCGAATGCTGAGGGCTCTATCCAGCTTCGCCCGTGGCCTATCGGATGCGCCCCCGGCGCATCCTCCCGCTCGCTGCGCTCGCGGAGGCCGGAGCCGGGCGCGCACCGAATCACCCAGTCTACCTGGAACTGGCTTCCGCTTCGACCCCCGGTTGCGCTGGATAGAGCGGGCGGCTACCGCCCCTCGCTGGAGGCTGCCAGGCACCAGGCGTCCTCGGCTCCGTGGCGGCGCAGGAGGGCCAGCTCCGCCGGGCCCAGGCCCATGGCCCGGGCGGCTTCGGCTTCGGTGGCCAGGTCGCAGGGAATGACCCCTGGATCGTCGGTGCCCAGGGCGCAACGCACCCCAGCCGCCAGCATCCGGGGCAGGGGGTGGGGCACCACGTCGGCGGCCAGGGCCCGGTTGGAGGTGGGGCAGACGTCCACGGGGATGCCCCGTTCCGCCAGCAGGTCCAGGGTGGCCGCGTCGGCGCGGATGCCGTGCACAATGCGGGAGACTCCGCCCTCCAGGACTGCTTCGCGGACATGGGAGCCAGG
>CAITBU010000388.1 GCA_903890595.1 uncultured Holophagaceae bacterium
CAGGTCCGCATCCATGACCATGTCGATCTCGTCCATCTTGGCGCTGCCGTTGATGAGCAGCTTCATGGAGTCGCAGAAGAAGTCCATGGCGTGGTGGTTGCCCGTGAAGGTTGGGTACTTCTTGAAGATCGAGGAGTTGGCTGGGTCGGTGACGTCCTGCTCCAGGGCCAGGAGGCCGCCCTTCTTCACGTTCACGAAGACCTCGTACTGCATCATGAGGGTCTCCATGTAGACAGCCTTGGTATAGGGGCTGCCCTTAATCGGCTTAGACAGGTCAGCGATCACCCGCTTGATGACATTCAAGGGGTTGGCGGCCAGGAACGCCCCGGCCCCGGCGCCGAAGATGATCAGGCCCTCGGCCGCGAGGGGGTGCAGCAGGGTGCCCATGCTCCCGCCCTCAATCAGGTAGCCCCCGATGACCGAGACGAAGACCACCACCAGTCCCACAATGAAATACATGCAGCAACTCCTGCTGTTTCATCGGCCCTGGGGGGGGCTGGGCTGAATTATGGGCAGAAAGAGAGGGGGCCTCCGGGACCCACCTCCGGGGATCTGGCCGGGCGTTATCGGCGAGGCGCTGGCACAATGGAGGGATTCGGAGGATCCATGGCCCTTTCCAGCCCGTCCCTTGGCCCTGTGGGCAGCTATGTGAAGCACCACTTCCGGCACTTCAATGCCGCTGCCCTGGTGGACGCCGCCGAGGGCTACCGTGCCTACCTGGAGTCAGGCGGGAGGATGATGGTCACCCTGGCCGGGGCCATGAGCACCGCCGAGCTGGGTCTGTCCTTTGCCGAGATGATCCGCCAGGACAAGGTGCACCTCATCGTCTGCACCGGCGCCAACCTGGAGGAGGACATCTTCAACCTGGTGGCCCACGACTTCTACGAGCGGGTGCCCCACTACCGGGACCTCACCCCCCAGGATGAGGCGGACCTGCTGGCCCGGCACATGAACCGCGTGACCGACACCTGCATCCCCGAGATGGAGGCCATGCGCCGCATGGAGAAGGCCATGCTGGATGTGTGGACCCGGGCCGACCAGGCCGGCGAGCGGTACTTCCCCCATGAGTTCTTCCAGCAGGTGCTGAAGAGCCGGGTGCTGGAACCCTCCTTCCAGATCGACCCCAAGCACTCCTGGATGCTGGCGGCCCTCGAAAAGAACGTGCCCATCGTGGTCCCGGGCTGGGAAGACAGCACCCTGGGCAACATGTATGCGGCCGCCGTGATCCGCGGCGAGGTGAAGAACGTCCACACCGTGCGCACCGGCATCGAGTACATGACCTGGCTGGCCCAGCACTACCAGGACGTCACGAAGACCGCGACCCTGGGCATGTTCCAGATCGGCGGTGGCATTGCCGGGGACTTCCCCATCTGCGTGGTGCCCATGCTGCACCAGGACCTGGAGCTGACCCACGTGCCGCTCTGGGGCTACTTCTGCCAGATCAGCGACAGCACCACCAGCTACGGCTCCTACTCTGGCGCCGTGCCCAACGAAAAGATCACCTGGGGCAAGCTCGGCATCGACACCCCCAAGTTCATCGTCGAGAGCGACGCGACGATTGTGGCGCCGTTGATTTTTGCGTATCTCTTGGGCTGGTAGCCGAGGGCTATTGGCTCTCAGCTATCGGCTATCGGCTAAAGCCATTGGCTCACCGCTTGGGCCTTCTTTGGCTGATAGCTGATAGCTGATAGCCGACAGCTAAAGAAACCAAACCAGCAGCCGCGCCCCTTCGCGTCCCGCCACGGGGACGGTCTGGTGGGGGGTCTGGCCGGGGACTTCGAAGCTGTGGCTGATGAAGCGGCTGCCGGGGGGTAGCTCTTGCTGGACCTTGGTCCACAGGGCCGGCATGGGCACGGGGGACAGGAAGGCGTAGACCACGCCAAAGGGCGCCAGGTCCGTGCGCCAGAGGCTGCCCAGGCGGATGGTCGCATTGGGCAGGGGCAGGCACCGCAGCCAGGCCACCAGCCAGGTGAGGGGCGAGGCCTCGATGCCCGTGAAGTGGCCATCGGGCCGCATCTGGGCCAGGTGGGCCACCGGACCGCCGAAGCCGCAGCCCAGGTCCACGAAGCGGAGCCCGGCGGCCTCCGGCAGGAGGGCCTCCAGCTTCACCCAGGCGTCCCGACTGGCGTGGTAGAGGGGCACCCGAGTCAGCAGGCCGCCCCCGAAGACCAGGGCCAGGACCGTGAAGAGGATGAGGTAGACCCAGGGCGGGATGGGCATCCCCCAGAGGGCCCGGGCCAGGCAGGGCAGGGCAGCCTGGAGGAGGACCCAGGGGGTGTCCAGGCCCAGGAGGCGGGACAGCAGCGCCGCCCCCACGGCCTGCAGCACCATCCAGACTGCAGGCGGGAACCGCAGGCCCAGGCGAGCCAGCACCACCAGGCCGACAAAGGCCAGGCCCTGCGCCAGCAGTGCACGGAGGATGGGGGGCGTGCGGTGGAGGGAGGCGAGCGACATGCTCCTATGCTAGTCGGATGATCATCGGCCGCTTTGCCCCTTCTCCCACCGGTGTCCTGCACCTGGGGAACCTGCGCACGGCGCTGGCTTCCTGGCTGTCGGTTCGGGCGGCTGGAGGGCGCTGGGTGATCCGCATGGAGGATGTGGATGGCCCCCGCTGCCACCGGGAGGTGGGGGAGCTGCAGCTGGGGGACCTGGCGGCCCTCGGCCTCCACTCGGACGAGTCGCCGGTGCTCTGGCAGTCGGACCGTAGCCAGGCCTACCGGGAAGCCCTGGCAGAGCTGCGGGCCGCCGGCCGCCTCTACCCTTGCACCTGTACCCGCCGGGACCTGCAGTCCCTGGCCTCCGCACCCCACGCCGAGGAGGGCCTGCGCCCCTATCCGGGCCACTGCCGCACCCGAATCTGGGGCGGGGCTGAGGCCGCGGCTTTGGGTTCACCCCAGAGCCGTGCCGGGGGTCCGGGGGGACTTCGACCGGAAAGCGGCCAGGCGGTCCCCCCGGAGGACATTGCCGCCCTGCGTCTGCGCCTACCCCGGGGAGTGGTGGCTTGGGCGGATCGTCTGCGGGGCCCCCAGGCCGATGACCCGGCGACCCTCACCGGGGACCCGCTGCTCTTCCGGCGGGATGGGTGCTTCGCCTACCACCTGGCGGTGGTGGTGGATGACGGTGCCCAGGGCGTCACCGAGGTGGTGCGGGGGGCGGACCTGGCCTCCGTCACTGCCACCCAGATCCGGCTGCAGGAGGCCCTGGGCCTGCCCCACCCCACCTACGCCCACCTGGGTCTGGTGACCGCCCCGGATGGCAGCCGCCTCGGCAAGCGGGCCGGGGCCCTGGGCCTCGAGGCTCTGGTGGCTCGGGGCCTGGACATCGACGCCGTGGTGGGCTGGCTGGGCTGGAGCCTGGGCTGCCAGGCGACCCCCGCACCCTGCCGAGCCGAAGCCCTCATCGCAGCCTTCAGTTGGGACCGGGTGCCTCAGGGGGATGTTGCCATCCCTGTTGCGTGGTGCGGTTAACGCAAAAAACCCGGCTCGCCGGGTTTTTTGATATGAAAGATGAAAAATAAATGCTGTTAGGCCAGCTTGTTCACCTTGAGGGCTAGGCGGGACTTGGTGCGGTCGGCGGCGTTCTTGTGCATGACGCCCTTGCGGCTGGCCTGGTCCACCAGACCCTGGGTGACCGGCAGCTCCTTGGCGGCGGCAGTCTTGTCGCCACCTTCCACGATGGTGAGGAACTTCTTGACGGCGGTCTTCAGCTCAGAGCGGTTGCTGCGATTACGGAGGCGAGCCTCGGCATCGTGGCGGGCCTTCTTGGCAGCGGACTTGTGATTGGCCATGAGTTGTCTCCAGCTCCCGGGACAGTCCTCCGGGAAGCGCGAATAACCATCCTATCGCAAACAGCCTTTGGGTCAAGGGCAAAAGACCGGCTCCAGGCCCCATTCGCCCCTTCCCGATTGGCCCGGGCCGGGGCATTCTGATGGGAGGCGAATGACCTCCCGGGAGGGATGGAGTCATGCCGCAGCAGAAACTGGAGTCCGTCGTAGAGCTGGCAGCGAAGGCGAAGGCCATTCGCAGGGATGC
>CAITBU010000389.1 GCA_903890595.1 uncultured Holophagaceae bacterium
GGATCGCCTTCAGCTCCTCCTCCGGGTGCTCCCACGTCAGCAGGAAATCCTTCTGGTAGAGGTTGGTCTTCAGGGCCTGGAAGGCCTTCAGGTTCTCGGCGAGCGTTGCCATGGAAAACTCCTGGAAAGAGAGGGGTGGTTCAGTGGGTGAACAGGGTGGCGGGGGGCGGCTGCAGCAACAGGCCGGCGGGGTCCCGCGGGGAGGTCAGCTGGCCGTCCTGCACGCGGGGTTCGCCCCGCAGCAGCACATGGCGAAAGGCCAGGGGTGAGGTGAAGCCCGGAAAGGCTTCGTGGGTATCGGCAGCCGAGGAGCGCAGGGGGCGCTCGGGGCCGCGGGGGTCCAGGATCACCACATCGGCGTCCATGCCCGGCTCCAGGGTGCCCTTGCGGTCGCCCACACCGGCCCGGAGGGCGGGGTTGCGGCTGAGGTGGGTGGCCAGCGCCAGGGCCGCATGGTCCGGGTCGTCCTGCCAGAGCTTCCAGGTGAGGTGGGGGAGCGCACCCAGGCCCGGCATGCCGTTGGGCACCTGCCGCAGGTCGGTGCGATCCCAGGTGTCCTTGTCCTGACGGCAGAAGGGGCAGTGGTCTGTGGCGATGATGTCGGCGGCGCCCGTGCGCACCAGCTCCAGGAAGGGGGCGCGGTTCGCCCGCAGGGGCGGGGAGCAGAGCCAGCGATGGCCGTCCGCCCGGTCCAGCCAGCTCTCGTCCAGGAAGAGGTACTGGGGACAGGTCTCGTAGCTGAGGTCCCCCGCGGCCCGGTGGGCCTCCAGGGTCTGGGCGCCCTTCAGGGTGGAGACATGAACCACGTGCAGGGCGGCCTTGTGCGCCACGGCCAGGTCCACGACGCGCCGGATGGCCTCAGTCTCTGCAGCCTCGGGGCGGAGGCGCGCGTGGGACACGGGACGGGCGAGGTCCAGACCAGAAGCGTCCACGGCCTCGATGAGGGCATCGTCCTCGCAGTGCACCAGGAAGCGCAGGTCCAGGTCGCCGAGGCTGCGGAACAGGCTCTCGATGCGGTCGTAGCTGGCGAAGATGCCCGCCGCCTTGTAGGTGGTGTAGAGCTTCAGCGTGCGGTAGCCGCCTTCTGCCAGGACCCGCAGGCGGTCGATGTCAGCGGCCTCAAAGGTCGTGGGGGTAAGGTGCCAGAGCACATCGCAGTGGCTATAGCCCTCTGCCTTGGCCCGAGCCGTGGCCATGGCCTGCAGCAGGGTCTCATCCGGCCCCTGGGTCACGAAGGTACAGAGCGTGGTGATGCCATTCTCCAGCGCCGTGCGGGTGCTGGTCCCGTAGGTGTCGGCCAGGTAGTAGGGCCCGATCCAGTCGTCCACGTGGGTATGGAAGTCGATGAAGCCCGGCAGCACGTAGCAGCCCGTCGCGTCGAGGGTGCGGTCCACAGACACAGCGCCCAGGTCGCCCACAGCGGCGATGCGCCCGTCCTCCACCAGCAGGTCCACAGACTGGAGACTCCCGGCGAGGGCCACGCGGCCATGGCGGACCAGGGTCCTCACAGGCTCAGGCGCTCCAGCACCGGTTCGACTGCGGGGGGAATGCTGATGCGGGAGAGGGGAGCATCGACGTCCTTGAGGCCATGGCCGGTGGCGAGGATGACCACCGGTCCGGATCCGGACAGACGGCGGGGGCCAGCCTGGAGTTTAACCAGCCCGGCAAGGGCTGTGGCACCGGCGGGCTCTGTGAAAATACCGCTGGTAGCAGCCAGGGTGGCTTGGGCCTCTAGGATCTCGGCATCGGTGACCGTGAGGGTCTCGCCGGCGCTCTCCTGGAGGGCCCGGCGGGCCCCGTGGGCATTGCTCGGGCAGGTCACGGAGATCGAGTCTGCCCGGGTGGTGGGGTTGACGGCATCGGCGTAGACGCCGGTGGTCACGAAGCGGTGGATGGCGTCGGAGGTCTCCGCCTGCACGCCGATGAGGCGGGGCAGGCGATCGATGAGACCGGCCCGCTGGAGGTCCACAAAGGCCTTGTGCACGCCGCCGAGGATCACGCCATCACCCACGGACACCAGGATCGCCTCGGGCACCTGATAGCCCAGCTGAGCCCAGATCTCCAGGCCGGCGGTCTTCTTGCCCTCGATGGTGAGGGGGTGGTAGGCGGTGTTGCGGTTGAGGCCGCCGCGCTGGGCGGTGTACTCCAAAGAAAGGGCGAAGGCGTCGTCGTAGGTGCCCTTGATGGGCACCACCTGGGCGCCGTACAGCACCA
>CAITBU010000390.1 GCA_903890595.1 uncultured Holophagaceae bacterium
AGGCGGTCCTGCAGGACGCCCGGGCCAGCCTGCCCCCCCACCGGACCGGCTGGGAGATCCTGATGGAACCCCTCGAGGTGGGGGACCGGGGCACCGCCGGTTCCCGGCGGGAGGCCGCCGCCCAGATGGCGGCCCGGGTGCACGTCCCGGAGGCTGCCCTGGCCGAAATTCCGGCGACCTGGTCCGGGGGACTGGCCCAGCGCCTCTGCCTGGGCCGGGCCCTCATGCTGGCACCGCGCCTGCTGGTGCTGGACGAGCCCTTCTCAGCCCTGGACGGGCCCCTGGCGGGCGCCCTGCGGGACCTGCTGGCGGCGGAGCAGGCCCGGGGCACAGCCCTGCTCCTGGCCACCCACGACCTGCCGGCGGTGGTGGACTTCTGCGACCACCTGCTGGTGCTGGAGGCCAGCCAACCCGTGGCCCAGGGGAACTTCCAGGCCCTGGTCGCCGACGGACCTCCGGCGGTGCGGAGCCTCTGGGAGGCCTCGCCCCGGCTGCCTCTGGCCTAGTTGTCCAGCTGCACATCCACCGCGCTGTTGTTGACGTAGACCCCGCTCAGGTGGCCCCAGAAGCTGCTCAGGCCGGGGCGCAGACGCCCCTGTCGATCGAGGGACTGCAGCTCAGCCGAGAGGAGCTTCTGCGCTTCCCCAGACTGCACTTCCTGGATAAGGGCGCGGCGGGTCTCGAAGGCCAGAGCGGGTGCAGCCTCGCGGGAGGCGATGCGGGCCACCCACAGCTTGCCGTCCTGGGTCCACTGGAAGGGCGTGGTCTGACCCACAGCGGTCTCCAGCAGCGCCTTCCGGATGCCCGGATGGGAGACCAGGTCGCGCAGCCCGGAGATGGGCGCAGCAGCCTGGTCCGTGACGGGACCCACGGCCTGGAGGCCACCGGTCTTCAGGGCTGTCTGGGCCTTGGCGAGGGCCTGCTTGCGGGCCTCCTCCAGGCGGTAGGCAGCCAGCACCTTGGTGCGGATTTCCTTGAAGGGCGGGACGGCCTCGGGGAGCTGTTCCTGCACCCGGAAGAGCAGGTGGCGGTCACCGATGGCGAGGGGCTTGGAGACCTCGCCCACCTTGAGGCGGAAGGCTTCGCTGACCAACTGGGACAGCTCCGGCAGACCATCGGACTGGGCGGAGGGCTCGTTGGCGAAGGGCTGGCTGAGCTGGGCGGGGCTGCCCAGGTTGGTGGCGGCAGCGGCGAGGTCGCCGCCGTTGGCGCGCTTGCCGATCTGCTCCAGGCGCTCCTGGGCGCGGCTGCGGAAGCGGGTGTCCGTGATCTCGCGGGCCAGCTGCTCCTTCACATCCTGATAGGAGCGCTCCCGACGACCCTCGAGCTTGATGAGGTGGATGCCGAAGGGGGTACGCACGGGCTGGCTGATCTCGCCGTTCTTGAGGGCGGCGGTCGCGTCAGAGAACGGCTTGACCATGCGGGCCGGAGCAAACCAGCCGAGGTCGCCGCCGTTGCCCTTGGCGCTGGGGTCTTCGCTGAGCTCCTCGGCGGCCTTGCCGAAGTCCTGGCCCTTGACCAGGCGCTCCCGGACCAGCTTGGCCTTGCTGGTGGCCTCAGCAGCCTGGCTGTCGCCCTCAGCCTTGAACAGGATGTGGCGGGCCTTGAACTCGGTGTAGTCGGCCTTGCGGGCTTCGTAGGCAGCCTTCACGGCGGCCTCGTCGGCGGTGAGGTCCTTGCCGAAGGCGGCCCGGTCCACAGCGACAAACTGGATTACGCGGCGGGGCGGCTGCAGGAAGCGCTCGCCACCGGCCTTATGGAAGGGCTCCAGGACGGCATCGCCGGGGTCAGCCACGGCCGACGGGGTGACCGCCAGGGTGGCCTGCTGGAAGGCGATTTTCTCGTTCTTCAGGCGGTTCTCGATGGTCAGCCAGGCCTCGTCGATGGGCACCTGGAGGGCGGCCTGCTGGACCAGCTTGGTGCGGAGCAACTCCTCACGGATGCTGCGTTCCTGGACGGCGGGGTTGAAGCCCGTCTCCTGGAAGATCACCTTCAGCTCGGCGGTGGTCTTGAGGTTGCCCTTGGGGTCCAGGAGCATGGGGTACTGGCGCAGGAAGGCGCGGAGGCGGATACCGACCTCCTCGTCGGTCACCACCACATGGTGCCGCTCGGCCAGCTCTTCCATGAGGCGCTGGTTCACCAGGTCCCGCAGGGCCTGGGACTGGATGTAGGGTTTCAGGGTCTCAGGACTGGCCTGCTTCCCGTAGCGCTGGAAGAGCTCCTGCATGTGCTCAGCCAGCTCCCGCATCAGGACTTCGCGGCCGTAGACCCGCGCCACCACGGTATCGGAGGTGACGCCCCCACCGCTGGGGGCCAGGTAGGCCACCAGGCCCAGCAGGACAATCATCATCACCGCCGCCATGGGCGTGCGGTTGGATTTGAAGACTTGGCGGAAAGATCGCAGCATGCGGTACTCCGGAAGACGGACCTCATAGATTACCGCAGGAGGCTCCTTGGTTTACACTGGAATGCTGGAGAGGTGGAATGACCGTCTTGCCCGTGCTTACCTGGGGTGATCCCCGCCTCAAGAAGAACAGTGAGGACGTGGGGGAGTGGACCCCGGAGCTGGAGCAGCTTGTCGCCGACATGCTGGAGACCTCCCTGTACGAGGAGGGCGTGGGCCTCGCCGCCCCCCAGGTGGGGGTGAACCTGAATCTGGCGGTCATCGACTGCTCCTGCGGGGAGGATCTGAACCAGCGCATCGTGCTGATCAACCCGGAGATCACGGCCGAGGAGGGCATCCAGACCGGCCCCGAGGGCTGCCTGTCCATCCCCGGGGTCCGGGAAGTGCTGGACCGCCCCCAGAAGGTGACCATCCGCAACCGGGCCCGGGACGGCTCCTGGCACGAGCTGACGGGGGAGGACCTGCTGGCCCGCGCCTTCTGCCATGAGATCGACCACCTCCGTGGCCGCCTCTTCGTCGAGTACTTCGGTCCCGTGAAGCGCCAGTACCTCCAGAGGAAGTACCAAAAACAGTCCCGAGGCTAGGAGCACGCCATGTCCCGCATTGCGTTCCTCGGCACCCCCCTGGTGGCGGTTCCGGCCCTTCGGGCCCTGGCCACCGAGGGCATCCAGGCTGTGCTCTGCAACCCGGACCGCCCGGCGGGCCGGGGCCGCCACTTGGAGGCCCCGCCGGTGAAGGGGGCGGCCCTGGAGCTCGGCCTGCCGGTGCACCAGCCCCTGCGGTGGCGCCTCCCGGAGACCCAAGCGCTCTGGGAGTCCCTCAACATCGACCTGGCCATCGTGGTGGCCTACGGACACATTCTCCCGCCCTGGATGCTGGATTCCTGCCCGGGGGGGGTGTGGAACCTCCACTTCTCGCTGCTGCCCCGCTGGCGAGGGGCGGCCCCGGTGAACCATGCCCTGCTGGCCGGGGACGAGGAGACGGGCGTGAGCCTGATGCGCCTCACGCCGGGCCTGGATGAAGGCCCGGTGCTGGCCCAGTGCCGCCGAGGCATTGGCCACGGGGACACGGCCGAGGACCTCCTGGCACGCCTGGCGGTGGACGCCGCAGACCTCCTAATGGACCAGCTGCCCCTCCTGCTCAGTGGCCAGGCGCAGCCCACGGGCCAGGACGATACGCTGGCCACCTTTGCGCCCAAGCTGAGCCGCGAGATGGGCCGCCTGGACTGGCACCGCCCGGCCGCAGACCTCCACCGGCAGGTCCGAGCCCTCTGGCCCTGGCCCGGCACCGAGCTGCAACTGGAAGGCCAGCCCCTCAAGGTCTGTGGCGTGGGCACCCTGCGTACCTGCTACCGCGACCCCGGCCAGCTCATCTGGGGGAAGGAGGGCGCCTGGCTCACCACCGGCGAAGGAGCCCTGGAGCTCACCCACCTGCAGCGGGCCGGCAAGCCCGTCCAGCCCGCCCTACAAGCCCTCCAGCCCTGGGGCGCCACCGGCACCCGCAGCGTGGGGTGAGACTTCCTTCCCTGAAATCCCGGAAGATCCAAAAAAATCACCACGAAGACAGGAAGACCACCAAGGACAAAAAGGGCTGGGCTTTTCTGCCCTTCTTCGTGGTCTTCGTGGTCTTCGTGGTTACAAGCTTTTGCAGTTGTCCTTCTTGGTGCCTTGGTGCCTTGGTGGCGATTTTTTGTCTTCCCTTGATCACTGTTTGCTTTGACGCTGGGCGTTGCTAAGCCAGGCGGGCGGCGACGTCGCGGTAGTCGGGGTCGAGGGCGTGGACGGCCTGGAAGGCTTCGGTCGCCAGGACGGCCTGGCCCTGCTGGAGGTAGAGCTCGGCTAGGTCGTAGCGCAGGCCGATGCTGTCCTCGGGCGGGAACCCCGGCGCTTCGATGCCCTGGCGGAGCCAAGCCACAGCAGCGCCCAGGTCGCCCCTGGCCTGCTCGCAGATGCTGAGCATGGAGCAGCACTCCAGGGTGCGCTCCGGATCCCCCATGGCCACCCGGAACTCCTCGATGGCGGGATCGATGAGCATCATCTCTTTGTAGGCGATGCCCAGGTTGTAGTGGGTGTCGTAGTCGTCGCCCAGGACCTGCTTTTCCACGCCTTCCCGGAAGGCACTGAAGAGCTCGTCCACGGTCTGGATCTTTTCCACCACATGGGTGGCGTCGTGCATCTCCTCGCCCTCGCCGGCGTCCATGAGGGCAGTGCCCAGCACATCCGTGAGGTCGAAGAAGGAGTTGGCGAAGTCCGCTTCCTGAAGGGCCTCCTCCCGGTTGGCGTGGCCCAGCTTTTCCAGGGCGGCATCGGCCCGCTCCAGGCGGGCCACCAAGTCGGGTTGACCTGGGAACTGCTGAAGGGCCGCCTGAATCTCGAGCTTGGCCTCTTCGGGGCTCCCGTAGTCCAACTGGAAGTCGATGTCCCCCAGCAGGCTCTCCACCTCGGGAGGGGTGGGCAGGGGCGGCGGCGGGGCGGCGGGGGCCTCCGGAGCCGGCTCGGCAGCCACCGGGGGTTCCAGGGTGGGTGCGGGCTCGGGTGCCAACTCAAGGACAGGCTCCGGCTCTGGCTCGGGTACCAGCTCAAGGACAGGCTCCCAGTCCAGCACCGGCAAGGCGTTCAGTGCCTCGACGGTCTCCGGTGCCAAGATCTGGGTGGGCATCGGTGGCAGGGGGGCGGTGAGCAGGGACGATGGCAGGACCGCTTCCGGGGCCAACGCCTCTGGCGCCGGGTCCAGCCAGTCCAGGGATTCCGGAGGCAGGGCAAAGAGATCCGGGATGTCTAGGTCCACACCCGAGTCCGACAGCGGGGGCAGCCCAGCCCCGAGGGGGATGGCGTCCACGGGCGACAGGTCCGGGACTGGGACCGGCTCATGGAAGGGGTCGCCCTCCCCCTTCGGGACCATGGCCCCAAAGGCCGGTGCTGGCACCCCAGCTTCCGGTAGGCCGAGGGTCCGGCGATGGATGCGAGTCGAGCCCGGGAACAGCTGGTCCGCGCGGTCCAGCAGGTGGGAAGCCTCCAGCTTCTTCCCCGCCTGGGCGAGGGCCTGGGCGCTCTGCACGTACTGCATCTGCACCTGGGTGAGACGCCCTGTGAAGCGGTGCACGGAGGCGATGGCCTCGATGAGGGTGAGGTCCTCCGGGTCCAGCTCCAAGGCCTTCCGGTAGGTCTCCACCGCCCGCTCAGGGCTGCCACCCCGCATCAGGGCTTCCGCCTCGCGGGAGAACTGCTCGATGCGCATGCGCCGCAGGGGATCGACCTCGGTGCCCACGCCGTGGCGGATGATATCGGGCGCACCCACCCGGTCGAAGCCGGGGGCACTGCTGGCTGGACGGGGCGCCGCAATGCCCGCATTCGGAACCACTCCCATGCCCTGCAGCTGAGTGGACAGGCGGTCGGTCAGGGCGGCATCCCCCTCCTGGGCAGCCAGTCCAAAGGCGTTCTGCAGGGCGTTCACCTGCTCCATGCGGTTGCCACTCTGGTGGGCCAGCTCCGCCAGGAGGATCCAGGCTTCGGTTCCCAGGGCGTCCTTCAGGGCCGACCGCAGGCAGTTGGCGACGGTGTCCCCACCACCGCGGCGCGCCAGCTCCCGAGCGATGGGGGCGAAGAGCCGGAGACCTTCCTCGGCCCGATCAGCCTGCGCCAGGTTCCGCAGGGCCTTCTCGCACAGGGGCAGGGACTTCTCTGGTAGCTGCGCTACCTGGGCCAGGGCTTCCAGGGCCCGCTCGGGATGGCCGCTGCGCAGCTCAATCTCCGCCAGGGCTTCCAGCAGCTCGGGATCCCGGGGATTGGCTTCCAGGCCCTCCCGCAGGTGCAGGGCCGCTGCCCCATAGTCACCCTGGATCACCCCCAGCCGGCTCTGGGTGAGGAACACCTGGGGCGTGGAGATCATCGCCTTGGCCCGCTCGAGGATCTGCCCAGCCTCCAGCGGCATCTGCTCCATGGCCAGGGACTCGGCCACTTCCAGGTAGATTCCCGCAGCGCGGTCCTTGAGGCCCTCCTTGTTGTAGAGGTCGGCCAGGCGCACCTTCATCTTCAGGTTCTTGGGATCCAGGTCGACGACCTTGTTGAACTCCTCCAGAGCCCGCTTGATGAGGCCCTTTTTCTGGAAGTGCTCAGCCACCTGCAGGTGGACCCGGACCGCATCGGCCGGGCGGTTCATCTGACGGTAGAGATCCGCCAGGCGCTGGGCCGCATCCAGGTCATCCGGGGCGTTGCGCACCACCTTCTGGAAGATGGCGGCGGCGCGCGCATGGAACCCATCCCGCTCGTAGGCAGAGGCCAGGCGCTTGTGGATCTCGACGCCCTCCTTCATCCGGCCGACCTGGACACAGAGGTCGCCCACCTGATTGAGGGTGTTGAAGTCCCGGGGGCTATCCTCGACGAGCTTCTGGAACTCCTCGATGGCCCGCTCGATCCGGCCCGCCGTCAGAAGCCGGTCGGCCTCTTTTTTTACTCTGACGCGATCAATGGCCATTCGGCAGCCTCGGGTGTCTGGCAGGGGTTCACAAGTGTAGGCGGGGCCTTGGGGTCTGGCTACCGGAAGTGGCCGCCGGTAAAGCTGTACGGAAGCAGTTCCTCGAGCCGGTGCAGGGTCCGGGTCCGGCGGTTGGCCAGCAGGACCGGCAGGCTCCCGGCAAACTCCACCAGGGCCTGGCGGCAGGCCCCGCAGGGTGGGGTCAGCTCAGCCACGTCGGTTACGACCACGGCGGCCACCAGCCCGCCCGGGGCCAGGCCTGCGGCCACTGCGGCGCTGAGGGCGCCCCGCTCGGCGCAGAGGGTGACGGGGTAGGCGGCATTCTCGACATTGCACCCGGCGTAGATCTCGCCCGTGGCCGTCAGGAGGGCGGCGCCCACCTGAAAGTGGCTGTAGGGGGCATGGGCATGGTCTCGGGCCCGCCAGGCGGCCTCGAGCAGGGGAGTCCAGTCCGGGGACTGGGGATCGTCGAACACGGAAGCCTCCAGATGCTTAGCTTATCGGAGGATTGGCCCCGGGTCTGATTCCGGGCCCCCCTCGGCCTGGGCCAGGGCCAGGGCCCGCCAGCAGGCCGGTGCCCCCCGCACCGCCCGGAGGCCCCCAGCCCCGGCCAGCTCCAACCTGACCTCCCGCCGCTGGATCCGGGCCTGGAGCACCGCCCCGGACAGGCGCTCCAGCTCCTCCTCGAAGGCCGGTCCCAGGTCCCAAGCCCTCAGGTCCAGCCGCAGCTCCAGACCCACCGGGCGGTCCTCGTCGAAGGTGCGAACCCAGGGCTGGCCCCGCTGGGCGGTGCGCTTCCAGTGCATGCGCCCCGGGGGGTCCCCCCGTCGCAGGGGGCGGGTCCCCAGGGGGGCACCCGTACCTTCCCGGTCCTGGGAGCGGCGGCCCTCCCCCCGCCAGGTGCCGGGCCGTAGCGACCCCATGCGGGGGTGAGGCAGCACCAGGAGGGGTTGGTCCAGTGCGATAAATCTAGACTTTTCCACCAAGCCGAAGGGGAAGCGGGTGCGTAGCTCCAGGGACCGGAGGGTGCGCCAGCCTCGGTGGCCGGGCCGGGCCTGGAGGACCACCGCCACCTCCCCGTCCAGGCCGGCGGCGCCCAGGAAGCCGGGTTCCACCGGGGTGTCCTCCAGATCAAGGTGCAGCTCCAGGCCCCGGAGCCGGCCACCCCCGCCATCCCGCAGACGCAAGCGGAGGCCGCCCCGGGACCGGGCGAACAGGCTGCCCTCCACGACCTCCACCACCTGCAGGCCCTGCAAGGCCCGGCGGCTGAGGATGCCGGACACCAGGAACAGGCCCAGCATGATGGAGAAGACCAGGTAGAGCAGGTTGTTCCCCGTGTTCACCGAGAAGGCCCCCACCGCCAGCAGCGCCAGCAGGTACTGGAGCCCCAGCCCCGTGAGGGTCAGCCGCAGGCGTCGGTCGTTCCAGAGCCGCATGGCCGCATCGCTCCGAGGGGGTTCCGGGACAGGGTACGAGAGCCGAAGGGTAGCAGGACCGGCCCCCGGGGCGACCAGGGAGGCCGGGTCCCTCCTGCTAGGATGAACCTTCTCTCCAAGGTCGCCATGCTCACCCGACTCTTTCGCACCAAGTCCCTGGAGCAGCTTCAGGCCAGCGCCGAGGAACCCGAGCACCAGCTGAAGAAGGGCCTGGGGGTCTTCGACCTCACCATGTTCGGCATCGGCGCCATCATCGGCGCTGGGATCTTCAGCTCCATCGGCACCGCCGCCGCCGGCAACGCTGCCGATGGCCGCCTGCCCGCCGGGCCCGCCCTGGTCATCAGCATCCTCGTGGTGGCCCTCATCTGTGGCTTCACCGCCCTGGCCTACGCCGAGATGGCCTCCATGATCCCGGTGTCCGGCAGCGCCTACACCTATGCCTACGCCACCCTGGGCGAGCTCATGGCCTGGATCATCGGCTGGGACCTATTGCTGGAGTACGCCATCTCCAACGTGGCGGTGGCCATCTCCTGGGGCGACTACGCCCGCAGCTTCCTGTCCACGGTGTTCCATGTGGACATTCCAGGCTGGCTGGGCATGGACCTGCGCGGTGCCATGAAGCTGGTGCAGGGGGTCCCAGCCATGGACCTCAGCGCCAAGGTCCAGGCCCTGGCCCAGGCCAAGGCGGGCCTCATCAATGGCGCCACGGTCTTCGCCAACTGGGACGTGGTGAAGGCCGCACCCACCCTGGGTGGCTACCCCGTCACCATCAACCTGCTGGCGGTGGTGATCACCGGCCTGATCACCTGGCTCTGCTACATCGGCATCAAGGAGAGCGCCCGGGTCAATAGCGTCATGGTGATCATCAAGGTGGTCATCCTGCTGGCGGTGGTGGGCCTGGGCATCCGCTTCATCCAGCCCGCCAACTGGCACCCCTTCGTGCCCCACGGCTGGCCCGGCATCCAGTCCGGCGCCGCCATCATCTTCTTCGCGTTCATCGGCTTCGACGCCGTCAGCACCACCGCTGAGGAGTGCCGCAACCCCGGCCGGGACCTGCCCCGGGGCATCCTCTGGTCCCTGGTGATCTGCACCGTGATCTACGTCGCCGTGGCCCTGGTGGTGACCGGGATGCTGCACTACACCCGCCTGGGCGGCATCGCCGATCCCCTGGCCTTCATCTTCACCGAGCACAAGATGGGTGGCATCGCAGCGGTCATCAGCTTTGGCGCCGTCATCGCCACCACCGCCGCCCTGCTGGTCTACCAGGTGGGGCAGCCCCGCATCTTCATGAGCATGAGCCGAGACGGCCTGCTGGCGCCCTGGTTCGGCAAGGTCCACCCCCGCTTCAAGACGCCCTCCCATGCCACCCTGCTGACCGGGTTGCTGGTGGCCGTTCCCGCCGCCCTGCTCAACATCGACGAGGTGGTGGAGCTGGCCAACATCGGCACCCTCTTCGCCTTCGTGATCGTCTGCGCGGCCGTGCTGATCCTGCGCTACCGCCGGCCCGAGGCGCCCCGGAAGTTCGTGATGCCCTTCGCCTGGGTCATCGCCCCCGCCGCCATCGTGGGCTGCTTCTGGATCGCCCGAGGCCTGCCCGCAGTGACCTGGTATCGCTTCTTTGCTTGGCTGGGCCTCGGCCTGCTGGTCTACGCCCTCTACGGGGCGCGGAAGAGCCGCCTAAGCTCCGCTGCCACGCCCTCCTAGCGGCGGAGTCGCTCATGTTTACCGGACTCATCAGACACCTGGGAACCCTGGAAGCTCGCACTGCCCGGTCAGGCGGCGCCCGTCTGCGCATCGCTGCTCCGGCAGACCTGCTGCTCCGTGCCGAGCTGGGCGCCAGCATCGCCGTGAACGGCGCCTGCCTCACCAGCGTGGCTACAGACGCCCGGGCCTGGGAGGCGGACCTCAGCGAGGAGACCCTGGCCAAGACCACCCTGGGGCGCCTCTCCCTGGGCGTCACGGTGCACCTGGAACCCGCGCTGCGGGTGGGCGACCCCCTGGACGGGCACCTGGTGTCGGGCCATGTGGACGGCGTAGGCCACCTGCTGGAGCGTCCCACGGGCGAAGGCCTCTGGCGTTTTGCCATGCCTGCGGACCTGGCCCCCATGACTGCGCCGAAGGGCTCCATCGCCGTGGACGGCATCTCGCTGACGGTGGTGGACTGCGGCTCCGACTGGTTCACCGTGGCCCTCATCCCAGAGACCGTCACCCACACGGCGCTCAAAACCATGCGCCCCGGCGCTCCCGTGAATCTGGAGGCCGACCCCATCGGCCGCTTCGTGGCCCGCGCCCTGGCCCTGCGCAGCACCGACGAGAAGCTGACCCGCTTCGCCCAGGGCGGCTGGGGGCACTAGACCGGGGAGCACTCGCCAACCGCAGAGTAAGGGCCCATCTGCGTCATCTGCGTCATCTGCGGTTCCGTCTTTGCGTCAGCCCCTAGGCGCCCACAGGGTGTCGGGTACGCCGGCCACGGCGTTCTCGGCGCGGGCCAGGGCGAAGCACCAGTCACTGAGGCGGTTCAGGTAGGCCACCACCGCTGGGTCGATGGCTTCGGCCTCGGCCAGCACGACCGCCTCGCGCTCGGCCCGCCGGCAGACCGTGCGGGCCAGATGGGCATGGGCGGAGCCCGGGGTGCCACCGGGTAGCACGAAGGCCGTCATGGGCGGCGCCAGGGCTGTGAGGCGGTCGATGTCAGCCTCCATGGCCGCCAGGTCCCAGGTGGGACGGCTCATGTGGGTCCCCAGCAGGCCCTGCTGGGCCGGGGGCGTGGCGAGCATGGCGCCCAGCACGAAGAGGTCGTGCTGAATGCGCTGGAGGCAGGCCTCGTCAGCGCAGGCGGGGGTCGCATGCAGGCGCAGAACGCCCAGGACACAGTTCAGCTCGTCCAGGGTGCCGTAGGCCGCCAGCCGCAGGTGGGACTTGCTCACCCGGTCCCCCCCGAAGAGCCCGGAGGAGCCGTCATCGCCGGTGCGCGTGTAGAGCTTCATGGGGACCTCGCTACGATGGCTGCGGCAACGACTGCACGGCGCACCGCAAGCCCACTTTACGATGACTCGGGGAAGGTGTCTGGCCCGATGGCCTCTTCCTGGCGGTGCACATAGGTCACCACGAGGGCATCGCCGTGGTGCTCGTAGAGCAGGCGCAGGGGCTTCACGAGCAGCTCTCGGTAGAAACCAGGGCCGAACTCCGGCACCCAGCGGCCCAACTCGGGGAAGTCCGCCAGTCGCTGGAGGCTGGCGTCCACCCGTCTGTGCAGTGCTCGGGCCGCATCGGGATTGAAGCCGCCGATGTAGTCCAGCCGCTCCGCGAACTGCTCCACAGCGGGCTCGGCCCAACGAATGATCAGGCCCATTTTGCTGTTCGGGCCAGGGCTTCCTCGTGGGCAACCGTCCGGCCCTCCGCCAGGGCCTGCTGTCCGCGAATGATGCCCTCCAAAAGCGCGAGCTTGCGCTCCTGCATCCGGTAGGTGGTGACATCCATGAGCACCGCCGCCTCGCGGCCATGCTCGGTAATCACCAGGGTTTCCTGATTCTGCTGGAGCAGCCCAATAATCTCGGTGGCTTTGCGTTTGATGTCGGTGACCGGTACGAGCTTGGGGAGCATGGGAACACCTCGGGCGGGAAGGAATTTGTACCACTATTCTATCACTATTCTATCTGTAAACGACCCCTCCCTTCGGTTGGCTGCCCTCAGGCCCACCCCAGCACGGGGTAGGATGAAGGGCGATGACGGGCGACAGCCCTCCAGGGGGTTCCATGCAGGTGCGCTGCGAGCAGATCGCCACAGACTTGAAGCCGCTGTTCCCCCAGACCCGGGGGGACCTGCAGACCCTCGTCCAGCGGGCTGTGCCCCCAGAGCGGGCCGATGCCGGGTCGCTGGTCTTCGCCGCCGATGCGGCCATGCTCCAGACCGCCCTGGCGGCGGGGGCCGGGGCCATCGTGCTCCCCCTCAAGCTGGCGGGCCTGATTCCCGACGATGCCACCCAAGCCTTCCTGCTCACCCCGACCCTGAAGCTGGCCATGGCCCATGTCCTGCAGCGCTACTTCGACGAGGCGCGGGCCAAGTTTGGCCCAGTACCCACCGTGGATCCCCGCGCCTTCGTGGCCCCGGATGCCGTGCTTGGGGAGGGGGTCGCCATCGCCGCCGGGGCCTTCGTCGGTCGCCGGGTGGTCATCGGCCGCGGGGCCCTCATCGGCCCAGGCTGCGTCATCGAGGATGACGCCCGCATCGGTGCCGACACCCTGCTGCACGCCCTGGTCTTCGTGGGCCAGCGCTGCCAGGTGGGCGACCGCTGCGAGATCCACCCCCACACCACCCTGGGCAGCGACGGCTACGCCTACGCCCAGGATGAGGCAGGGCACCACCACAAGGTCCCCCAGCTGGGCAGCGTGGTGGTGGAGGACGATGTGGAGATCCAGGCCAACTGCGCCATCGACCGCGCCGCCTTCGACGAGACGCGCATCGGCCAGGGCACCAAGATCGACAACCTCTGCCACATCGCCCACAACTGTCGCATCGGGAAGCATGTGCTGCTCACCGGCGGCTTCTTCGTGGCGGGCTCCAGCACCGTGGGCGACCACTGCGCCACCGGGGGTCGGACCACCCTCACGGACCACGTGAATGTCTGCGCCGGCGTGCAGCTGGGCGGCCTCAGCGCCGTCACCAAGGACGTCACTGTGCCCGGCGTCTACAGCGGCTACCCCCTGCAGCCCATCAAGAACTTCCTGCGCACCACCAGCAGCCTGGCCCACCTCCCCGACATGCGCCGCCGCCTGGCCGACCTGGAAGCCAAGCTCCAGCGCCTCGAAGCCGCCGCTGGCACCACCCCAGGCACGAAGGACAAAAGCTAGATCCACAGATTCCACAGATTCCGCTGAAGGCTTTTTTTGTGCCCTTTGTGTTCTTTGTGGTTAATCGCTTTTTGGCTTTTCTCTGCGGTTTCCTGTTTTCGATCCGGCAAGAAGGCTAGGCCCCGCCGCGCGCCCGGCTCCAGGCAGCGGTGTCGGCGCGCCAGTCTTTCAGGGCGGACTGGCCCCCGGCGTCGAGGATGCCTCGCGTCTCGGCTTCGGCGGCCAGCACCTCGAAGGAGCTGAGCACCGAGAGGCCGACGCTCGCATCCCGGAAGGCCGCCTCGGCCTGGGGCAGGCCGTAGCTGAAGAGAGCCAGCACCACGGGGACCTCGGCGCCCTCGGCGCGTAGGGCGTCTGCACAGCGCAGGCTGGACATGCCCGTGGAGATGAGGTCCTCGATGAGCACCACACAGTGGTTCTTGGCCATGGGGCCTTCGACCTGGCGACCCATGCCGTGGTTCTTGGGGGTGGGCCGCACATAGGCCATGGGCAGCTGCATGTGGTCGGCCACCATGGCCGCCCAGGGCACACCAGCCGTGGCCGCCCCGGCGATGAGCGTGGGCTGGTGGGCCGCAGCCCCCTGCACCAGCGCCGCCACGATCTGCGCCCGCACCTCCGGGTGCCCCAGCAGCTGCCGGTTGTCGCAGTAGATCGGCGACTTCAGACCGCTCGCCCAGGTGAACGGATCGAGAGGCTGCAGCCGCACCGCGCCCAGACCCAGGAGGGCACCAGCCAGATCACGCGGAGACATGGGCATCACTGGACTCCATCAGAAACAGTCACCGAAAAGACAATACAGCCATCGATGAACATCGATAAAGCCATGATAGTTGCGAACAGAGGACCCAGGACAGAGTGGGCCATTCATCCATTCCGGCGCCCCTTGTTGAAGCCGATGGGCCGTTTGGGGGGCAGCTTGGGGGCCATAAGGTCCCGGATGGCATCGAAGACGGCCTTGAACTGGGCGTCGTACCTGCGCTCGAGGCTATTCAGCTTTCGGGCCAAGTCCTGATGGGTGGCCAGGAGCGCCCGGAGCCGCACGAAGGCCCGCATGATCTCGATGTTCACCTGCACGGCCTGGTCACTTCGCAGCACGCTGGAGAGCATGGCCACACCCTGCTCGGTGAAGGCGTAGGGGGCGTAGCGCCGTCCACCGTGAGCACTTGAGATGCCAATCTGGGCTCTCAAGTTGGTCCACTCCTCCGGGCTCAGTTGGAACATGAAGTCCTGTGGAAAGCGGTCAGAGTTACGTTTCACGGCGCGGACCAGAGCGCCCGTCTCTACCCCGTAGAGCAAAGCCAGGTGCTCGTCGAGAAGGATCTTCTCCCCTCGGATAAAGAGGATGGTGTTGGTGACTCGCTCGACCAGGCCGGCGGGATTACCCATGTCGATTCCACCTATTGAGGGAGACGAATGGAGCAGTCTACCCCTTCACCACGATGCTCACCAGCTTGCCGCCGGGGGGCAGGACTACTTTGATGATCTCTTTGCCGGCCAGGTGGGACTGGGCTTCGGGGCAGGCCAGGGCGGCGCTGCGGCGGTCGTCTTCGGTGGCGGAGGCGGGCAGCGTGACGCGGCCGCGCACCTTGCCGTTCACCTGCACCACCACCAGC
>CAITBU010000391.1 GCA_903890595.1 uncultured Holophagaceae bacterium
CCAACAGACGAGGAGGCGGGGTGGGACCCGGGCCCATGAACACCTCCAGCGGGAACCACTCGGTGGGGTCTTCGAAGACAGGCCCCGGTGAGAAAAGCTGAGGCTCCCAAGATGGCGTATTTTTAGCGAATGTCAACCGATTCAACGGTGCAATATTTAAGGCTTGGAGCAGCCACACCACCCCGATGGAAAGTGGGTCAGAATCTAGACAAGCCTGTTGGCTGTTTGTAAGTCGTGAAAGAATTGAGCGCAAACCAAAGGTATGGAAATTCCCGCTGGATGGCCTCCTATCCGACAAGTTTTACGTTTGGATAACGCACGCTTCAAAAAGCAAGTTATGTTATATATGTAGTTACAATGATGTCATTACCGTATTACACGGCAATTACGCAAACCTCCTTGTCGCAGAATTCATAGTTAGGGCTCTTTCCATGACCTTTCTAACCAACCAAGAATCAAAGGTCCAACGCGCTAGCCGTTGGCTTGGTTGGGCGCTGGTTCTCATTCACACCTTGATCGCAGTGTCGGTCGCCAGTTCCTTCGGCAAGCAGGGGTCTGAATGGTGGCCTGTTGTTTTCTATGCGATTGATTTCCCGGTTTCCTTCCCAGTGATTCTGTTCTTCAAGCACATCCATTCCTTCGCGGATTGGGGCACATTGGCTGTATTCCTTGTCATCGGCAGCGCCTGGCACTTCTACTGGCCACAATTTCTCGTATGGGGTGGTCGCCAGTTGTTCATTCGGCTTCGGCCAAATGAACAACTTCGTTCATCGCCCTAACCCTTAGCTCAACTCGGACCCAACCGTGACCATCCACCCCCATCACCACTGCTCCAGGCCCACGGTTGGGCCGGTTAGCTTCCTCCGTTAGGGCTCCCGCATGCTCCAAGAAGACATAGCATCCTTCCTGCGCGAGAAGGTCGAGCCGTTGCCTGCCTGTCCACCGTACGGTGAGCGATATCGGGTAGCAGGAGTGATGAAGGATGGCACTCAATTGCCTTGCATCGTCTTCGAAGGAGTTAAGCCAACAATCGACCTCGCCATTCGCAGATTTGATCAAACTCGAAAACGGTGGGGTAACCAGACGGAATATCGGTCACTCGTTTCCTCCTTCTTAACCAAGGGCAACACCGTAAACGACTACGACCTTGAAAATATTTCACTCAGTCCACACGCCATCCCGATCTCCATGCTCCGGCACATTGGAGGTGAGACATCCATGGGTTGGACCGAATTCTATGCCGTCATGTCCGATGGCGTTGAATTCCGATTCGGCACCTCTTTTCTAACAGAATTCTTCGAAATGCCCGTTGGCTACACCGCCACCGATATTTCCCAAATAACTCCAGCCGTTCGGGGTGTTCAGCCAACATCTGAGCGCATCTACCGCGAAAAGCCCTTCTTCACTTGCTATGTGGAATGGCTATGATCGCCCTAACCCTCCGCTCAACTCGGACCCCGCCTGCATTGCCTTCCGCTCTCTCTCAACTTCTCGCTATCTCGGCTTCGTTCAGCGCTTCGGTGCAGGCGGGGCCGGTTAGCTTCATTCGTTAGGCCGCCCCGAACCTAGTCATCATCGGCATCCCAGAGGAGATCCCTGTGATCAAGCAGCTCTTCATCAACCTCCCGGTGGCCGATGTCCCGAAGTCCCTGGCCTTCTTCAAGGCCCTCGGGTTCAACCACAACCCCGAGTTCAGCGGCGACGAGGCTGCGTGCATCATCCTCAGCGACACCATCTCGGTCATGTTGGGCAGCCACGCCAAGTTTTGTGAGTTCACCCCCAAGGCCATCTGCGACACGAGCAAGGCCGTCGAGGTGCTGCTCACCCTCAGCTGTGAGAGCCGCGAACAGGTCGATGAGCTCGTCGCCAAGGCCGTCGCCGCAGGCGGCTCGACCTACGACCAGCCGGAGGACTTCGGCTTCATGTACACGCACAGCTTCGTCGACCCAGATGGCCATGGGTGGGGGCTCCTGCACTTCAGTGCCCCGCCGGCGGAAGGGTAAACCGGTGGGGCCAATCAGCTGGTTCCGCTCCAACGCATACGGTCGGCCTGCCCCCCCTCTAGGGCTCCAAAGTGCTAGAATGGAACATGCTTCCCGCTGAACGCCGAAGACAAGGCAGCTCCCGAGTCACCAGGCTCCACGAGCCCGAATCCATTGCCATGGACCCCTTCGTCAACCAGACTGCCCAAGCACGCATGGAGGCCTTGTGGGATCTTACGCTCGAGTACCTCACCTGGACCCGGCCCGATGAGTGTGAATCCCGACTTCAGAGATCTGTTTGCCGCCTTGAACGCCGCACACGCTGAATTCCTCATCATTGGCGGTTATGCCCTGGCGGTGCACGGCACACCTCGCTTCACCAAGGACCTCGATGTGTGGGTCCAGCCAACTCCAGAGAATGCCAAAAGGGTCTGGACGGCCCTTGACGCCTTCGGGGCACCCTTACTCGACCTGACCCTTCAGGACCTATCCACCCCAGGCATCGTTTTCCAAATGGG
>CAITBU010000392.1 GCA_903890595.1 uncultured Holophagaceae bacterium
AGGCGGATCTCGCCCGTGGCCATGTCCTCCATGAGGTAGAGCACATCGTCGTTGCCGAAGAAGTCGGCGGGCTTGAGGGCCGCCGCCTGGAAGCCGCGCAGGAAGGCATTGCCGTACTGCAGGGCCACGGACAGGAGATCCCGGGCCCCGGCAATGGTGCGCGGCGCGGGCTCCAGCTGCATAAGGCCGGCGGCGTCGGCGGCGGTGTAGGTGAGCGCCGGGAAGGCGCGGCCGGTCTGGTTGGCCTGGCCCACCTGCTCCCACACGGGCCGGACGATGTGGACCATCTTCCAGTGGGCCACCCACTTGCCGGAGGCCCCCTCGCGCTGCTCGCGCTCGGCCCCAGCCACGGCCCGCTTCATGCTGGCGGCCACGCCCTCGGGCGAGCCCACGGGGATGTTGGGCTCCATGCCGCCCTGCCAGAGGGCGCAGCGGCCGTTGCGGTCGGGCGTGTTCATGGCCCGGCGCACGCGGTCCTCGTAGGTCCGCATGTAGCCGTAGGTCATGGTGATGGCCTGGATGTTGGGGTTCACGAAGGCCGGGTCCCAGGCCAGGGCGTCGGACACGCTGTTGATGTAGTCCCAGCGGCCCGTGTTGAAGCCCACGAAGTGCGGGGAGAGGGCGGCGCGGATCTCCATGAGCTGGAAGCACTGCTCGATCTGCTCCACCAGCACGTAGCACTTGATGGTGCCCACGGGCAGGCTGAGGTGGCCTTCCAGGGCCAGGATGAAGTCGTTCCAGAGGGCCGCATCTTCGGCGGTCTGGGTCTTGGGCAGGTACAGCACGAGGCTGCGGCCAGCGGCCCGCAGGCGCTCGTGGTTGTTCACCACAAAGAGCACCATGTCGGCGATGGAAGCGGAGAAGCCCTTGCCGTCCTGGCGGATGTGGCGGTCGTCCAGGTGGAGGCCCCGGCAGCGGTAGATGACCGTGGTGAAGTCCAGCTGCTGACGCCAGTCCCCAACGATGGGCCGCCCGAAGAAGCCCTGGGCCCAGGCGTTCATCTCAGTGGCAACCTCCTCGGCCACCTCCAGGAACAGGGGGTCCCGGGCGATGGCCAGCTTGAGGTTGCGGTGGTTGTCCAGGGACATGGTGTCCACCTGGCCCAGGGCGTCCTCGCCGTCAAACATCCAGCCATCGGCGCCCGAGAGCAGGGCGTAGGCCACGTTGCGGATGCCGGAGCGCACATCGGCCCGGGGCTTGGTGGCGGGGCCTGTGCCCTGGATCCACTGGCGCTGGAGGTCCGGCGGGATGATGGCACCGTCGAAGTTGCCAGAGCGGGCATCGGCCACCTTGATCTGGGTGCCGGGGATCAGCGCATCGGCATCCAGGAAGGCGATGCGCTCCCGGTGGTCGGCCCGCCGCTTGCGCAGGGCCGTGCGGGCGGCCATGCGGGCATGGCGGCGGTGGTTAAGCGGTGCCAGCACTTCCAGGGCCGCCAGGGCCGCTGGCGTGTAGACATCAGGGAAACTTTCCAGGATTCCATCCCGGAACTCGAGTGACTGGTTCATTGCATCCTCCGAAGGGACACCCGGGCCACGGGTGTCCCTTTTTCTCATGAAACACGTTTAAACAAGGACCCTAACTGCCGATCAGCCCGCCACCGGTGCGGTGGGGAGGGTCCAGGGAATGACAAAGGCCTGCAGAAGCACGATGATGATCACGAACCCTAGCAAAATCATGGAATATTTAAGGGTCTGCCGGAAGATGTCCGTCTCCTTGCCCACCAGGCCCACAGCGGCGCAAGCCACGGCGATGGACTGGGGGGAGATGAGCTTGCCCATGACGCCGCCGAAGAGGTTGGCGGAGGTGGTGAGCACCGGGTTCAGGCCCAGCTGGATGGCCGTGACCTGCTGCAGCTTGCCGAAGAGGGCCGCCGAGGACGTCACGGAGCCCGTAAGGAACACACCAATCAGGCCGATGATCGGGCTGAAGATGGGGAAGGCCATACCAGTCAGCACCGCCAAGGCCAGGCCCAGGGTGAAGGACATGCCCGAGTAGTTGGCCAGGAAGCCGAGGCCGATGACCGAGGCCAGGGTGATGAGGGCGAAGCGGAGCTGCATGAAGGTCTTGGCGAACACCCGGACGCCGGTGGCGGGGGAGATCTTCAGCACGAGCATGGAGAGCAACGCCGACAGGAACATGGCCGTACCGGGGGCCGTGAGGTACTGCCACTTGTAGCTGGCAGCGTAGGCAGCGGGCTTGGCGACGATGGGTGCAGCCTTGAAGACGACGCCATCCAGCCCAGGCCACTTGGGCACAGCCAGGAACCAGTGGTGGGTCTTCTCGGCGTAGGCCTTGAAGGCAGGGGTACCCCAGATGCCCATGACCACCATGAGGATGAGGAAGGGCGACCAGGCCTTGAAGACCTGCCCAGCGGTGTGGGTGGCGGAGCTGCTGGCGGTGACGTTGGCGGCATCATCCGGGAAGTTCCAGATGGTCTTGGGCTGCCAGACCTTGATGAAGCCCACCAGGCACACCAGGGAGACCACGGAGGCCGTGATGGCGGGCAGCTCGGGGCCAAACCAGGTGGAGAGCACCAGGGAGGCGGCGGCATAGCTGATGCCGGCCACCAGGGCTGCGGGCAGCACTTCCTTGGCCCGCTTGAAGCCCACCATCACCACCACCATGAAGAAGGGGATGATCAGGGCCATGAGGGCCATGTCAATGCCAACGGCACGGGCCATGGTGGTGGCGGGAATGCCCGTCACGGTGGACATCATGATGGTGGGCACACCCACGGGGCCGAAGGGCACGGGTGGCGTGTTGGCCACCAGGCAGATGACGGCCGCCGGGAGCGGCGGGAAGCCCAAGCCGATGAGCATGGCCGCAGCCACGGCCACGGGGGCGCCCTGGCCAGCCACGCCCTCCATGAAGGCGGAGAACGAGAAGGCGATGAGGAGGGCCTGGATGCGGCGATCCGGGGACAGGGACGAGATGGACCCCTTGATGACCTCGAACTGGCCGGACTCGACCGTGAGGTTGAAGAGGAACACGGCCGTCAGGATGATCCAGCCGATGGGGAACAGGCCCGTCAGCATGCCCAGGGCCGAGGCCGAGAGGGCCGCAGAGACCGGCATGCGGTAGACGAGGACGCTGATCACGATGGTGATGGCCAGGGTGAGCAGGCCTGCCACGTGACCCTTCATGCGCTTCACGGCCAGCGCCCAGAAGAGAAAGAAGATGGGGATGGCAACCACGAGGGCCGTCAGAAGCAGGCTCCCATTGAGGGCCGCATAGTTCTGGTTCCAGGGCATGGGGCGTCCTTTCATCTGAACGGTGAGAGGGGAGCATCGGATAAAGACGATGCAATGGTCTTCAAATACCAATCTTCCTTCGCCCCTGATCCCTGAACAGATGGCAATTTCCGATGCTTGGCATCGGATTTTCCGATGCTGGTCCCCATTTAGGCTCGCCCAACCGCTAGACTACGGCTCATGGATGTCAGAACCCTCTCCACCTTTTGCGCCGCTGCTCGGACGCTGAACTTCACCCACGCGGCCGCCGCCCTGGGTTACGCCCAGTCCAGCGTCACGGCCCAGATCAAGAGCCTGGAGGAGGACCTGGGCACGGACCTATTCAACCGGGTGGGGAACCGCCTGGAGCTCACGGAGCCCGGGACCCGGTTTCTGGTGTATGCCGAGCGCATCCTGTCCCTGACCCAGGAGGCCAAGGCCTCGGTGCTGGAAGAAGAGGGGGTAGGCACCCTTCGCTTTTCGGGACCCGAGTCCGTCTGCACCTACCTGCTGCCCCGCATCCTCCGGAGCTTCAAGACGAAGTTCCCCCGGGTCCGCCTTCAGTTCCAGCCGGGCTTCGTGCGGGACTTCAAGCGCCAGGTGCTGGAAGGTTCCGTGGACTTCGCCTTCATTCTGGAGGAGCCCTTCCCGTCCAAGACGCTGGCTGTAGAGCGCCTCCGTGACGAGGAGATCCTCATCCTCGCCGCGCCCTCCCACCGCCTGGCCTTTGCGCCGAGCGTCTCCGCCCAGGACCTCATGGGCGAGGAGGTCCTGCTCAAGGCCCTGGGCTGCAGCTACCGCAACCAGTTCGAGCGCCAGCTCATCACCGCCGGCGC
>CAITBU010000393.1 GCA_903890595.1 uncultured Holophagaceae bacterium
CACCCAGCGCCCGGCAGGCAGGTCCGGTGCCTCTGCCCGCAGGCGCAGCGCCCAGGCTGCCGGCAGGCCCCGCACGCAGGCCCGGGCCACGGCGCCAGCCAGCGACGACGCAAGGCGGTAGCTGAGGTCCAGGGTGTCCACTCCTCAACGCTCTCATAAATCCGGGCTCTTGCGGTGGCTACCTGTATTGGCTGCTGTTCGCCAAGGCTTGGCCCAGGGCGTCACGAAGCTGCTGGAGGTCATAGGGCTTGTTCAGGAAGGCCTGCGGGCGCTCTGGGGTTGGGTTGGACATGACCTGAGCCTTGTCATAGCCACTTGCCAGGATCACGGGCAGGTTCGGAGCGAGCTGGCGGAGGGCTGTCAGCAACCCCCAGCCATCCATGCGCGGCATGGACAGATCGGTGATCACCAGGCAGATCTCGGCCTGGTGCTGCCGGAACACGTCCAGGCCTTCGACCCCGTCCGTCGCCGTGAGGAGGGTGAAGCCCAGCAGCACCATCAGCCGGCGGGTCGACATGAGCAGCATCTCGTCGTCATCCACCAGCAGGACGGTGCCAGCGAAGACAAGGGGTGGCGCTGCCACTGGGGGGTCCAGCGGAACCAGAGGCGCTTCACCGGAGATCGGGAGATAGACCCGGAAGAGGCTGCCCTGGCCCACCACGCTCTCCACGGTGATGGCCCCACCATGCGCCTGCACCAGGCCCAGCACCACGGGTAGGCCCAACCCACGCCCGATGAACTTGGTGGAGTAGAAGGGATCGAACAGCTTGTCGATATCCCCGCTCGCAATACCACCGCCGGTGTCTGCCACCGCCAGGCAGGCATGGTCCGACCCTTGGGGTTGCCAGCCAATGGGGAAGCGATGGGCCGTGGGAATCTCGACCGCAGGGCAGGTGCTGAGACTCAGGCGAACGCACCCCCCAGCGGCGCTCATGGCTTCGCTGGCATTGGTCACAAGGCTCGTCAGAACCTGCTCGATCTGGTCGGCATTCGCACGGACGACAGGGCCGGGAGCAGGGCCATCCAGCTCCAGGAGCACGGTGCTCGGCAGGGCTTTCTGGAGGAGGGGCAGGCTGGCCCGGCAGAGATCGGCCAGGAACCGCGGTCCCCGTTCCAGGGAGGACTGCCCAAGGTAGAGCAGCATCAGCCGACTGACCTCAGCGGCCTTTTCAGAGGCCAGCTTGGCCTGGGCCAGGAACTTGGCCGGGGTCATACCTTTCGGGGGGTTGCTCGCCAGCTCCAGATTGTTCATCACGGCCTGCAGCTTGTTGTTGAAGTGATGGGCGATGGCCCCAGCCATGAGGCCCAGGCTTTCGGCCTTCTGGAGCTGATGGTGCTGGTCCTTCAACCTGCCCAGGACAGCCTCGGCCGCTTTGCGTTCAGTGATGTCGGTGTGGGTCCCCATCATCAGCAGGGGTTTCCCATCTTCCGTCCAGGTGGCAACTTGGCCCCGGTCGAGCACCCAGATCCAGGTGCCATCCTTGTGCTGCATGCGAGATTCAAAGTGGTAGTAGTCAAGCTCGCCCTTGAAGTGCCTTCCCAGCAGCTCATCGCTGGCAGCCAGATCCTCCGGATGGGCGAAGCGGCTCCAGGTGGCAATGGACACCGGAGCGAGCTCCTCCAGCGTGTAGCCAATGATGTTGGCCCAGCGCTCGTTGAAGGTGGTCTCCCCGGTCTGGACATTCCACTCCCAGGTGCCCACATTCGTGCCGCTGATGATGCTGGCCAGCCGCTGGGTCCGCTCCTGGACCTTCTGCTCAAGGGTTGCGTTGAGGCTCTGGACCTTGGCCAAGTGCCTCGCAAGACCGTAGACCGTCAGGCCCACCAGCAGGCTCACGAGACTGCCCAGACCCAGGACCCGCGCGGAGGTGTCCTCGCCATGCCTAGCAATGAGCGCAGGCAGGGCTTGGGTCGCCACGGTCCAGGAGTGACCCGCGAATGAGAGGGGTTGGGATGCTTGCCAATGCCCTGAGGACCCGATCGGATGGGCGGGGGCCCAATCAAACATCTGGGTCTCGCTACTTGTCCCCGGCCCATCGAAAACCTTCAGGTCCAGGTCAGATGCGTTTTCCCCCAACAAGCCGGTCATAAAATCGTTCATCCGGAAAGGAGCATAGACCCAGCCAATCAAGTTCCGCCTCCGGTCCTCAATTGTTTGGGTGGCTCGACCGTTCCGGTAGACCGGGACATACAGAAGAAACCCTGCCTGGATGCCCTCGCCGGTTTCCTGCACCAGCTGCACACTGCCGGAGAGGGCGGGGTCGCCAGAATCCGCAGCCCGGCGCAGGGCCGCCTGGCGCACCGGTTCGGAGAGCATGTCGTAGCCAAGGGCCCGTAGGTTCCGATCCTGGAAGGGCTCCAGGTAGATGATCGAGCTATAAACCGCCCGCTTCCCTGCGGGGCGAATGCTGTACTCCGGGAAACCCTGGCGACGGATTTGGGCGAGGTGCCGGTCCACCTCGGCCGGGGAAACCACCAACGAAAAGCCGATCCCCTGAATTCCCGGATAGCGCTTGGCGACTTCTAAGTTGGCAACAAAGGTGGCGAATTCGCCCTGAGTCACCACGTCACTGGCCTGAAAAAGCCCACGGGCGGCCAACAGGGCTTGCTCGTAGTGTCGAAGGCGAGCTTCGATGCGTCTCACCGCATCGCGGCTGCGATAGTCGAAATAGGCATGGATCCTATCCTGCTGCGCCCTATGGTCGCGCTGCCAGGCGCCCAGGGTGAGCAGCAGGCCCAGCGCCGCCACCACGCCAGCCAGCCCGAAGCGGACGAGCTTCTGCAAGTAGAAACCAGGGGTGGGAGTCATGGGACCGAGGGACCTCGCCAGCCAGCGCTCCCCCCGGGGGGGTCAAGCAGAGGGTGCGAAGGTGCAGGTTGCTGGCGTCCTGAACCTGTGCGATCAGGGGATCTCCCACAGTGGCGGCGCAGGATTACCAGGACGGCTTCGGGCTCGATGGGCTTGGAGAGGTGGTCATTCATGCCCGCATCCTGGCAGCGCTGGCAGCCCCCCGGCAGGGCGGAGGCGCTCATGGCCACCACCGGAACCAAGGGGTCCAGCACGCCTGACTCTGCCGTCCGCAGCAGGGCCGTGGCCTCGAAGCCATCCAGCAGGGCCATCCGGATGTCCATGAGGACCAGGTCGTACCGGGTCTTTCGCAGGGCTTCGAGGGCCTGCAGGCCATCCTCGACCACATCCACGGTGACGCCCCAACCTTCGCGCAGGGTCACGGCCAGCAGCAGATTCTCCTCGTTGTCATCCGCCAGGAGGATCCTCAACGTTTCGAGCTCTGGCCTGACTTGGACCGGCGCCAAGCCACTGGCACCACCGATGGTCTCGAGGGTCTCCCGGGCGGCCAGGCGTAGCTGGGCGGTAAACCAGAACTCCGAGCCCCAGTCCTCCATGCTCGACACCCCGATCTCACCCCCCATGAGCGCCACCAGCTGCCGGCAGATGGCCAGGCCGAGGCCCGTGCCACCGTAGTTCCGGGTGGTGGAACTGTCCGCCTGGCTGAACTTCTGGAAGATTGCCTCGAGCCTGTCGGCAGGGATGCCCATGCCCGTATCGATCACGCGGAAGCGGAGGCGGACCTCGTCGGCCGTCAAGGCCAGGGTCTCCACCTGGACCAGCACCGCCCCCTTGGCTGTGAACTTCAGCGCATTCCCGATGAGGTTGAGCAGCACCTGCTTCAGGCGGGTCGGGTCCCCCCGCAGGCGGTCCGGGGTGCCCGGCAGCGGGCCCAGGAACAGCACCAGGCTCTTCTCATCGGCCCGGACAGACAGCAGCAGGCGCAGGTCTTCCAGCAGTGCCACCAGGCTGAAGTCCACCTCCTCGAGCGCCAGCTTGCCCGCCTCGATTTTTGAGAAGTCCAGGATGTCGTTGATGATCGTCAGCAGTTGCTCGCCGCAGGTTCGCGCCAACTGGGCATAGCGGAGATGCTTGGCATCCAGTGGCCCCTTCA
>CAITBU010000394.1 GCA_903890595.1 uncultured Holophagaceae bacterium
CTCTACCGGTCCGAGGCCGGGGAACAGGTGCTGGATCTCACCTGCCCAGCCCCCGTGCCACGCTGAACCCGGGCCCGTCGGGGCTAGACTGGTGCTTCGGAGCGCCCATGTCACTCGTCATCGCTGGCAAGACCCTCAACAACCGTCTCATCCTGGGGACGGGCAAGTACAAAGACTTCGCCACCATGCAGGCCTGCTATCGGGCCGCCCGGGTGGACATGGTGACCCTGGCTGTGCGCCGCTTCAACCTGGAGGCCCAGGGCGAGGAGAACATCCTCAGCTGGATCCCCAAGGACATCGCCCTGTTGCCCAATACCGCTGGCTGCTACACCCGGGAGGACGCCCTGCGGGTGGCCCGCCTGGCCCGAGAGGCCCTCGACACGCCTTGGGTGAAGCTGGAGGTCATCGGCGACGCCAAGAGCCTCTACCCGGACAACGAAGAGACCCTGGAGGCCGCCAAGATCCTCGTCAAGGAGGGCTTTATCGTCCTGCCCTATGTGAACGCCGATCCCATCCTGGCCAAGAAGCTCTGCGATGCCGGCTGTGCCGCAGTCATGCCCCTGGGCAGCGCCATCGGCTCGGGCCTCGGCGTGCAGAACCCCATGACCCTGCTCCTCATCAAGGAGATCACCGACAGCTACGGCATCCCCATGATCGTGGACGCCGGCGTGGGTACCGCCTCTGACGCGGCCCTGGCCATGGAGCTCGGCGCCGACGGCGTGCTGCTCAACACCGCCGTGGCTGAGGCGGGTGACCCCATCCGCATGGCCCAGGCCATGGACCATGCCGTGCTGGCGGGCCGCCTGGCCTTCGAGAGCGGGCGCATGCCCAAGCGCCTCTTTGCCAGTGCCAGCAGCCCCGTGACGGGCGTCATCGGAACCTAGCGCCATGACCGATTTCGCACTGAGCCCCCTCGAATGCCGCATCCTGGGCTGCCTCCTGGAGAAGCAGCTCAGCACGCCGGACATCTATCCCCTGTCCTTGAACGCCCTGCTGAACGCCTGCAACCAGTCCAGCAACCGGGAGCCCGTCTTGGCGCTCACGGAGCCGGAAGTCCAGGCGGCCGTGGCGGACCTGGTGGCCCGGGGGCTGGCGGAACACTGGCCCGGCCGGGTGCTCAAGATCGCCCACACTGCCAAGCCCACCTGGAATCTGTCCGTGCAGGAAGCCGCCCTCCTGGGTGAGCTGCTGCTGCGGGGTCCCCAGACCCCCGGTGAGCTGCGCACCAACACCCGGCGCATGTACGCCTTCCCCGACCTGGACGAGGTGGAAGCCTGCCTGGGTGTGCTCATGGAAGCGGAGCCGCCCCTGGTGCTGCGGCTGCCCCGGGCCCCGGGCTCCCGGGAAGCTCGCGTGGCCCACCTCCTGTCCGGCCCGCCGGCAGAAGGCAGCGCTCACCCAACCCTGGAGGGCGGTGCGGTCCGTACCGGCCGCCTCGATCAACTGGAAGCCGAGGTCGCCACCCTGCGGACCGAGCTGGCAGACCTCCGCCAGGCCTTCGAGGCCTTCCGGGATCAGTTCTGAAGGTCTCGGCTTGAGCTGTTTTCAAAAAAAGCTCACCACAAAGGCACCAAGACCTTTTGTTTTCATACGATTGCGAAGTGCTATCAGGCCCCCAGGCTGGGGTAGTCCGTGTAGCCCTTCTCCCCCGGGGTGTAGAAGGCGCTCATGTCCGGGCTGGCCAGCGGGGCACCGGAGGCCAGGCGGGCTGGCAGGTCGGGGTTGGCGATGAAGGGGCGGCCGAAGGCGATGAGGTCGGCCTTGCCCGAGGCCAGATCCGCCTCGGCCCGGCTGCGGTCGTAGCCGCCGCTCAGGATGAGGGTGCCGTGGTAGGCGGCTCGGATGCTCGCCACGGTGGCGGGGGCCGGAGCCGGCGCGCCCATGGCGCTGTGGTCCACCAGGTGGAGGTAGACGAGGCCCAAGGCATCGATCTCAGCGGCGAGGCGAGCGTAGACCTCTTCGGTCTCAGGGAAAGTGGCGATGTCGTTGAACACCCCATGGGGTGACAGGCGGATACCCACCCGATCTTTGCCGATGGCGGCCACGGCGGCGGCGGCCACTTCGAGCACGAAGCGGGCCCGCTTCTCGTGGGTGCCACCGTAGGCATCGGTGCGCACGTTGGAGCCCGGGTTCAGGAACTGCTCCAGGAGGTAGCCATTGGCGGCGTGCAGCTCCACGCCATCGAAGCCGGCCTCCACCGCGTTGCGGCAGCCCTGGGCAAAGGCCTCTACGACCCCGCGGATTTCTGCTTCGGTCATGGCCCGGGGCACCGGGTGGGGCTGCATCCCCTGGGTGTCGGTCCAGATCTCTCCAGCGGCGGCCACGGCGGAGGGCGCCAGGACTTCGGCCCCAGGAGCCAGGTTGGCTGCGTGGCCGATGCGGCCGGTGTGCATCATCTGCAGAAAGATGTGCCCGCCCTGGGCGTGCACGGCCGCCGTCACAGCCTGCCAGCCGGCGCTCTGCTCCGCCGAGAAGATGCCGGGAATGCGGGGGTAGCCCAGCCCGTCCGGCGCAGGCGAGGTCCCCTCGCTGATGATCAGGCCGGCGCTGGCGCGCTGACCGTAATAGGTGGCCACCAGCTCACCAGGGATGTTGCCCAGGGAGCGGTTGCGGGTCATGGGGGCCATGACGATGTGGTTGCGGAGGGTGATGCGCCCCAGGGGGGCAGGGCTGAAGAGATCGCGGCTCACAGAGACTCCTTGTTAAGACAGGGTCTCAGCATAGGCTGGAAAGCAAACTAGGTGTTGAAACTTTTATTTTACCATCCCATGGCCCGAAGTCCGGCTTCCAGGTCTGGCAGCTTGTCGGGGCCCGCATGCAGAAGCACCCGGAAGGGGCGCGGGGCCAGGTCCTCGGCGACGGCCGCCAGCACGGCCAGCCAGGTGGTACCGGCGGCAGGCGGGGCCTCCTGCAGCAGTCGATCCGCATCCAGGATCAGGAAGGTGCCGCCCTCGGGGAGATCCGCCAGGGCATCCCGAAAGGCGTCCCAGGTGCCCCCGAAATGAGAGGGGAAGCCCACCCCTGCCGCCCACTCGGCCAGCAGGGCATCCCGGGTCGCCATGTGGGTCCCCCGGAGCGTCCAGAGGGGTCCAGGAAAGAGGGCCGACAGGGCTTCGGCAGCCACGGGCCCGGGCCAGGGAAAGACCGGTCCGGCCGAGCCGGTCATCGGACTTCGACGAAGGAGCGGTAGTGGTCAGCGGTGTACCAGGCTCGCCCGTCGCTGCCGGTCACCAGACGCTCGGCGCCGCGGTTCTTGCCCACGGCCCGGGGCCGCACATCCCACTCCCGGTATTCGATGCGCTTGTGGCGGCCGTCGTAGCGGGGCAACAGACCCTCGTAGTTCCCGAAGACCCTGCCCCCCACAAAGCCCGGTGCCGGGAACCCGTGCTTGCGGACATAGGCCAAGGTCTCCCGCGCCTGCGGGGGCACCGGGTCCCGGGGCGCAGACTGCACCTGGGCAATCAGGAAGGCCGGCGACAGCGGTGCCTGGGAGGCCCGGGCCACTCCCGGGGCAAGGATCCCCAGGCAGACCAGGCCCACGGCCAGGTATGCCAAGAGCCTTCGCCAGCAGGTCATGGGCGCCTCCACGATGACGGCAGTTTACCGCCTCAGCGCTCCGGCGGTCGCCCAGCCTCCAGAATCCCCCCCTGGCGGCGGTCCGCCCGGAGGAGCAGGACGGCAAAGATGAGCCCAGCCACCCCCAGCCCCGCAAACATGACCTGGGTGGCGGTGTAGGTTCCAGTGGCGTCCCGCAGCTTGCCATTCAGCAGGGGAAACAGGCCCAGCCCCAGGTTCTGGATGGCTGTCATCAGGCCGAAGGCGGTCCCCACCCGCTTCTCCTCCACAATCATGGGCACCGAGGGCCACATGGCCGCGGGCACCAGCACAAAGGCCGCTCCCAGCAGCACCATCATGGGGATGGGGTTCCAGTGGGTGAGGCCCATGATGAGGTGGGCCGGGATCAGGACCACGGAGCCCAGCACCATGAGGGAGGCGCGCTTGCCGATGCGGTCCACCAGGTCCCCAGCGAAGGGGGCGAAGACCATGGACGCCGCGATCACGATGCTGGTGACGCCGGGCGCCGTGTTGAACATGTGGGTGAAGTTGTAGAACACCTGGGAGAGGAAGCCGCCGGAGCTGGCGCTCACCAAAGGAAGTCCCCACTTGTCATGGAACATGTCCGGAGCGAGGGCGGTGAAGGGGAAGATGGCGCTGTAGAAGGTCACACACAGGAGCACCACAAACCAGAAGGATGGGGTGAACTTCCGGATGTCCGAGAAGACGATGCGGTCCCCGGCGTCGGGCTTGGCAAGGTCCAGGACCTCCTCCCCATGGCGGTCCATGACGTTGAAGACCAGGTTGCACAGCACGGAGAGCAGGCAGAAGCCTGCGGCGGCCCAGAGGGCCACCCGGAAGCTGCCGAAGTAGGTGGCGATGAGCTCTTCGATGTTGAAGCTGAAGAGCGTCCCAATCCGGCTGATGGTCAGCGTGATGCCAAAAGCCATGGCGATTTCCTTGCCCTTGAACCAGCGGCTGACAATGGCGCTCTGCACCACGATCAGGGCCTCGGAGCCCGCCCCGAAGACCAGCCGCCCAGTGAACAGCATCCACTTGGTCTTGGCCATGGCCACCATGACCGCGCCAATCAGGACCAGCAGGCTGAAGAGGAGGCTGGCCCGGCGCGGCCCCAGGACGTCGTAGAGCATCCCGCCAAAGAAGACGATGCCAATGGCTGCCACGGAGTAGGCGGTGTAGAGGTTGCCGATGTCGCTACGGTCGAGGTGTAATTCCCGCATCAGGGTGGGGCCGAGGGCCCCGATGCTGTCGTAGGCGAAGTAGCTGCCGAAGGCCAGCAGGCTGATGAAGAGCAGGATGGTGAAGCGGTAGAGCCGGGTGCTCGGGTGGAAAGCACCGAGGGTGTCGGTCGTCATGAGAAACCTCGTCAGCCGGGGCGCAGGGACGGGGTTCCCGGAGCCAAGCCCCGATGGTCCCATGGCGTCCCGGGGGCGGGGCGGGACAAATTCCACTCGGGCGGCATTCCGCTGTGCCCCAAGTTGTCGGATAGTTAGTACCCATGGTCGCCCCCACCCGCCGAGTCTGCCCCAGCTGCCAGCACGCCCTCCCGGCGTTGGCGGCGGAGTGCCCCGAGTGCGGCCTGACCCTGGCCCCACCCCAGCAGCCGGGCCGGCGCATGCTCTTCCAGGCCTCGGCCCTGGCCCAGGCCACCTTCGAGCCCCCCGCTCGGGCCCTCATGGCCCCAGCCCTGGGCCGCGTGACCCCCGTGGCCGTGGAGGTGAGCCCCGAAGAACTGGTCGCCACCGACCTGCCCGCCTTGGCCCTGCCACCCGCAGAGCCCGCTGTGCCAGCCTCCCTGGGCTTCACGGAGCATGTCTCCAGCTTCGCCCCCCTCCTGTGGGTGGAGCTGTCGGATGCGCTCTTGCTCATTGTCGTCCAGGGTCTGGCGCTGACCCTGCCCGCCTGGGCCCTGGGGGTATCCCCCCTGCGCCTGGCCACAGAGGCCTGGGTCTACGTGATCCCCTACCTGCTGGTGGTGTCCTGGTTCCTGTTCATGGCGCCCCTGCTGCTCATTGGGCAGACACCCTGCATGGGGTTCTTCGGCGTGGCCCTGCCCGAGAATGCCCCCCACCGCCGCGCCATCTACTCCCTGGCCCACCTGGCCTCGGTGTGCTGCTTCCCCATCAGCCTGCTGTGCATGCTCCTGGGTGAGCGCCACCAGACCCTGGCCGAGATCCTCACCGGGCAGGAGCTGCTCGCCCTGCCGACACCCCGCCTGCGCTGAGGGTCCGGCCTACTCCACCAGGGGTTCCAGGTGGTAGGGGATGGAGATGACCACGGTCTTGGGCTTGAGGAGCAGGGCGCCCTTGATCCGCCAAGCGGTCTGGTTGTGCAGAATGTTGGCCCACCAGTGGCCCGTCACAAACTCCGGCAGGATCACCGTGATGGTGTACTCGGGCTCCACCCGCCGCATGCGGTCCAGCTCATCCGTGATGGGCTCAACGATCTTCCGGTAGGGACTCTCGATGGACCGCAGGGGGATCCCCTCACAATAGTGCGGCCAATCGGAGCGGAGCTTCTGGAGGGCCGCACTCTCCCGGCCGTGCTCATCCGGGAAGTCCACCGTGAGGGCCTCCACATCGCCGTGGGCAGCGATGACCTTGGCGTAGTTGAGTGCTTGCACCACGCCTGAGTGGATGCCCGAGACCAGCACCACCACGCGGTTTCGGCGATGGGGCAGGAACTCGGTGCGGCTGCCCGCCAGGATCGACTTCACCCGGATGTAGTGCCGGTGGATCTTCAGGAACATCCAGACCATGATCGGGATCAACAGCACCACCAGCCAGGCGCCGTGGATGAACTTGGTGAGGGCGATGTCGGCCATGACGATGCCCGCCGCCGCCATGCCGATCCCGTTGATCACAGCCTTGGAGGCCCAGCGTGGCTCCGCCTTTCGGAGTCGGTACCAGTGCATGACCATGCCCGCCTGGGAGATGGTGAAGCCCGTGAACACGCCCAGGGCGTAGAGGGGCAGCAGCAGGTCCGTGTTGGCGTGGAGGACAAAGACCAGGAAGCAGCTGACCGAAGTCAGGATCAGGATGCCGTTGGAAAAGACCAGGCGGTCACCCTGGCTGGCGAACTGGCGAGGCAGGTAGTTGTCCCGGCCCATGAGTGCCGCCAGGCGCGGGAAGTCCGCATAGGCTGTGTTGGCAGCCACCACCAGGATGGCGAAGGTGAAGCTCTGGGTGAGGTAGTACATCAGCTTGGGCAGGCCATGGGTGACGTCCCCGTAGATGGCCTTCTCCAGCTTGGAGAGCAGGGTCTCCGGCACCACCGTGGGATCCAGGCTGTGCTGATAGACCACCCCCAGCCGATGGGCCAGCAGGGTGATGCCGAGGAACATGATGCCCAGCAGCAGGACCATCCAGATCATGGTCTTGGAGGCGTTCTGCTCAGCGGGGTCCTTGAAGGCCTGCACACCATTGGAGATGGCCTCCACCCCGGTCAGGGCGGTACACCCAGCGGAGTAGGCCCGCATGAAGATCCAGATCATGGCCAGGCCGCCGAAGCGCTGGGTATGCTCCACCGCCGTGTGGACCTGGACCGGGGTGGGACCGCCCCCCAGGAAGGTCTTGAGGGTCCCGTAGCCGATCATGATCAGCATCAGGGCCACGAAGCCGTAGGTGGGCACCGCAAAGAAGGCACCACTCTCCTTCACGCCCCGCAGGTTGGCCAGGGCGATGAGGACAATGCAGACGATGGTGATGAAGACGTTGTGGCCATTCAGGCTGGGCAGAGCGGCGGTGATGGCCGCAACCCCCGAGGACACGGAGGTCGCCACCGTCAGGATGTAGTCGAGAAGCAGGCTGGCCCCCGCCACCAGGGCTGCGGTCTCCCCCAGGTTCTCCTTGGCAACGATGTAGGC
>CAITBU010000395.1 GCA_903890595.1 uncultured Holophagaceae bacterium
CATCGCCAGGGCCTGCGGGTCAAGGACCTGCTGGTGGGCCAGGACCAGCTGCTGCCAAACACTTACCTGGGTCGAGGCGAGGTGGTGCGCACCGACCCTGACGAGCGCCAGCGCATGCTGGTGTTCGATGTGGCCAAGGCCTTGGCTGGGGACCCCGAGCAGAACCTGGTGCTGTCCCCTCGGGACAAGGTCACGCTGTTCAACGTCAATGACTTCCGCCTGCCGCCCTGGAAGGTGTCCATCGCCGGTCCCTTCGTGAAGGCCGGCACCTTCGACTGGATGGAGGGCATGCGTGCCGTGGACCTGATTCTGCGGGCCCGCCTGTTGCCGGACGCCTACCTGGGCCGCGGCGAGGTGTGGCGCACCTACCCCGACGAGCGGCAGGAGCTGTTCTCCTTTGACGTGTCCAAGGCCTTGGCTGGGGACCCGGCCCACAACCTGGCCCTGACCCCCCGGGACAAGGTGACCCTCTACACCGTGACGGAGCTGCGCCTACCCAAGAAGGTCACGGTGGTGGGCGCCTTCACGAAGCCCGGCACCTTTGACTGGGCGGAGAATATGCGGGCCTCGGACCTGGTGTTCCGGGCCGGTATTCCTCAGCTCTCGGCCAACCGCTTCTATGCAGAGCTGGCCCACACCCGGGACGGCAAGCCCAGCGAGATCGTGCGGCTGGAACTGGCCAAGCTGACCACCACGGAGGGCGGTAGCCCGGTGGACCTGAAGGACGATGCGGTCAACCCCAAGCTCGAGCCCAACGACGTCCTGAGCCTCTACGAGAAGCCGGACTACCGCGTCCACCGCACGGTGCGGATCTCGGGGCAGGTGGCCAAGCCCGGCACCTACATTCTGGACCAGGACCGCCCCACCCTCAGCCAGCTGATCCAGCGGGCCGGGGGCCTGACGGCTGAGGCCATGCCCAGGGCGGGGGTCTTGCTCCGCAGCGCATTGGCCGAGGTGGGCCCTGGCGCTAAGAGCATCCACGAGATCATGGACCGCCTCAACGAGACCAAGCTGATGTCCGAGAAGTCGGTTACGGCTGGCGAGAACTCCAAGGTCTCCATGTTCCGTCCCCCCATCCTCCACGACATCTCTGTGTCGAAGCTCAACCGCCTGGTTGTTGATTTCGAGGCGGCTGCCAAGGGCGACAAGGCCCAGGACACGGAGCTGCTGGACGGGGACGAGGTGGTGGTGCCCCGGATCATGGACACGGCCTATGTGGTGGGCGAGTCGTCCAGCCCGTTTGGGTCGTACAAGGTGGTGGCGGGCATGACGGTGGGCGACATCCTCAAGAAAGCCGGGGGCCTGACCCGCAATGCGGACAGCTCCAACATCCGGCTGGTGAAGGCGGATGGCCACATCATCGACAGCTGGGTGAGCGGCAAGAAGGTCGAGCCCGGGGACACGGTCATCGTGCCCCAGCGCATCCGCCGGGATACCAGCTGGCAGGATGACCTGACGGCCCTGACGCCGCTGGCCCTGATCCTGAACATCTTCGCGTCCACGGGCCACCTCTAGCCGGGGGCCCCTGGGGTTAGACTGGAGGCCCCGCCCGTGCGGGGCCTTCTGCTGTGTGAGACCCATGATCCTGCGCAAAGAGTATTCGTTCGAGTCGGCCCACTTTATCTACAACCACCCAGGCAAGTGCCGGAACCTGCACGGCCACAGCTACAAGTTGTTCGTCTTGGTGGAGGGGGAGCCGAACCCAGAGTCCGGGATGATCATCGACTTCGATGACCTGTCGAAGGTGGTTACAGAACAGGTGCTGTCGAAGCTGGACCACCACTTTCTGAATGACATCATCCCGTTATCGACGGCAGAAAACATCGCCCTGTGGGTGTGGGCGCAGCTAAAGCCGGGATTGCCCCTGCTGTGCCAGATCGAGGTCTATGAGACCGCGGATAACTGCGTGATTTATCGGGGGTAGGGCTTTTTTGGCCACCGATTTGGGGATTTTGGGGATAGGGCAATGGGCCTTAGCTGGGGATGGGGCGGTGTCCAGCATGGGCATCTCTGCTGTCAGCG
>CAITBU010000396.1 GCA_903890595.1 uncultured Holophagaceae bacterium
GCAGGGCCTCGGGGTGGGCGTGCCCGATGCCCACGGCGCACAGGACGGCCCCGCCCAACCCCTCGTGGGCACCCGCCTGCAGGAGGCGCTCCCGCAGGGGCTCCAGCAGGTCCGTTTCGGCAGCGAGGCCCAGGCAGCGGACAGCCATGGGAGCAGGAAGCGAGTCAGGCCCCTGGCTCTGCATGGGCAGCGGGCAGGCGGGCCGGTCCCCAGGGTGGGGCAGCCCGTGAAGGAACCCCTCATGCTCGGGAAGATGCCGAACCCACTGGTGGACCAGGCTGAGACAGGGGTTCCCCAGTCCCCCCCCCGCAGCGGGGCCCAACCAAAGGAAGTGCGACACCACCAAGGGCGCAGACCCCACCGCTCGGAAGGGGCGCTCCCAGGCACCCGCCTCAAGAGGGATCTCCAGCCCCAGCCCCGCCAGAAACTCCGGCAGTCCGGGGTACGGGCTTGGCAGCAGGAGGTCCACCCCTTGGGGGGCCACCCTCAGGAGCAGCCCCGGGAGGCAGTCCCGCAGGGGACTCTCCCGCAGGGCCTCCAAGAGGGCCGCCCGATGGGCATCGGTGCAGAGTGGTTCTGCCAGCCGGAACCGCCAGGTCAGACCTTCGGCATCGCACTCCCAAGCGGCCAGGGCCGAGGGTTCGACCTGGCCCAGGGCATCCCGGCCCAGGAGTCGCAGTGCCCACGCCCCGTCGGAACCCCTGCGGCCGGAAGGTCGGGGGTCCAACCCCTGAGCCTCCGTCAGACGCGGGCGGCGCCGGGACCGGGCCAGGGCCACCCGGCGCCAGACCGGTGCCTGGGCCGGCCCTTCCGGCGAGGTGGGAAGGCTGGTTCTCCCCGTAAGTTCCTGATAGGCAGGACTTCCCTGGAGGAGGCGCTGCCGGGCCACCAGTCCCCAGGCGTCCCCGTCCGCCTCCTGCCCCAGACGCAGCAGGGCCTCGACAGCGCCACCGAGGCGGCCGCCGACCTGGGCGAGGCGCTCTCGCTCGGGAGCGAGCTTGGCCTCCACCTTCCACTGGCGAACCTGGGCCGTGGCCAGCCCAGCAGCGCACTCTCCCACTTCCCGCAGGCTCAGCTCCGCCCGCTCCGAGTCCTGGCGCACCTGGTCCACCACCCCGAGATGCGCATCCAGGGACCGTTCCAGCTCGAGGCCATCCAGATCCAGGCGACCGGCCACCCGCAGCAGGTCCTGGACCGAGCCATGGAGCCGGCCCGCCACCTCCTGCAGATCCCAGAGGTTTACGATTTCCCGGCGGAGCCCCTCGCGATGGCGATCCAGGGTGCGGTCCAGCTCAGCGGTGCTGGCAACGGTCTGGTCGGACAGGGTGCGCAGGCGACCACCAATGACCAAGAGCCCTTCTCCGCCACCCCCTTGTTGCCCCAGGATGGCGGCATTCACCGCCAGAAGACCGGTCTGCTGGGCGGCCAGGTCCAGCTCCCGGGTACTGCCCTGGGTGGCATCAAAGGCCCGGATCAGAACCTGGGTCTCCTCCCGAAAAGCCTCCAGGCGGCGAGCCATCGCTTCGGACTCATCCTTCACCGCATCCGCTGCCTGCCGCAAATCCTGTAGGGAGAGCTGGCGGGCCCGGGTGGCCGCCACAAGGTTCGGCGTGTCGACCACCAAGCCCTTCACCGCCAGAGAAAGACGGGCTCCCCGGCGAAAGCCAGCGTCAGCAAGCCGCTGCAGGGCCTCCTCCTCGCGGCGGAGCGTAGGGAAGGATTCCTGGAGCTCGTCCAGGAGGTTCCCCACCTGATCCAGCCTGGCCAGAAGCTGCCCCAGCGCATCCTCAGCCACCTGCCCCTGCAGCCGGTGTTGCTCACTGCGGGTCCGGTGGTCGACTTCGAGTCCAGCAGTGGACAAGCCCTCCTCCAGGATCTGGCGGAGCTCCCCCCCCAGGGCCTCGCGGCGGGCACCCTCCAGGTGCACGGTCTCCTGTGCCTCAGCGTGACCCTGCTCAGCGGATTCCAGGAGGGCGTCCAGGTCTCGCCACTCCCGGGCCACCGCTTCTCGAATCTGGGCCACTTCCGCCCGGAAGCGGCGTTCGTCCTGGAGCACCGCATTGAGGGCCAGAGGGAACGCCCCCGCCGAAGGCGGCAGGGATCCCGGTTGCAAAGGTAGGCGTTCCCCGACGAGGGTCCGCTGGGCCCAGGCCTCCAGGGAGCTTTCCCCCTGCAGGGACCGGTACCAGGCCCAGCCGTGGCGGCCCAACCCGATGAGCCCGGCAGCTGCCGTCATCAGGAGGGCCCCCTCTAGGGCGCCGAGGCGATCACCAAAGCGGAACAGGATATAAGCCACGACACCCAGGCAGGGCAGCATCGCCAGCTCGGCGCCATGCCAGGCCACCGCCACCTGACCCCAGAATGAGCCCTGCCGAACGTCGGACATACAAACCCATCGGCCCGCCGGATGGCCGAGGCAAGAACCGACTGCGGCCCTCTCCTACCAGAGGGTCTGCCAGAGCACGGCATAGCTGCGCAGCTCCCCCCCCAGCTCCTGGAGCAGCAGTGCCCTCAAGAGGGCGGTGGTGGCAGCCTGGGCCTGATCCGAGGGGTCTAGCCAGGGAGCCTCTTCGGCACTCCCGGTGCGCAAGCGACGCAGGTACTCCCGCACCCCGGCCGGCAGGGCTTCGGTCGGATCCACCGGGGTGCAGGCCGTACAGCACCAGCCCTGGTCCGGGGTCAGCAGGGCCAGGGGCGCCTGGTCATTGCCGCAGCGACCGCAGACCCGGGGGTGGGGCAGCAGGCCCAGGCAGTGGAGGAGCCAGTGCTCGGCATAAGCCAGGATGCCCAGGGCGTTGTCCGGGTGGGCCTTCAGGGCCCGGCCGCAGGCACTCAGCAGGCGGTACAGGCGGTCATCCTCCACGCCCTCTCGAGCCACCCGGTCGAAGAGGTCGGCCAGGCACGCCATCACGAGGCTGGACGCCAGGTGGCCCAGGGTGAGCGGGCTGAAGGCCAGCTCACAGCGGGTGACCCGCTTCAGCTCGGCATGCTCCTTCCCGAAGAAGCTCACCCGCACCATGCCCATGGGCTCAAAGGCTGCCACCCACTTTGCGGTGGGCTTCTTGATGCCCCGGGCCACCCCCGAGAGGCGCTCCCCATGCTCCGTGAGGAAGGACACCACAGCCCCCCCCTCGGCATAGGGGGTGGCTTTCAGCACGATGGCAGCGTGGGTCCGGATCACCCTTTCAGTCTGCCTGGATTCAACCCTTCCGTCTGGATCGGGTCAGATCTGGTACTGGCCCACTGGCCACCTGAGGAGCCCCCCGTGAGACCTGCCC
>CAITBU010000397.1 GCA_903890595.1 uncultured Holophagaceae bacterium
GCCGGTGCTCTAACACCGCCACAACCAAGGAGACTGCAAACCGTTGCTTCCGCAAGCCCTAACGGGCGATCGGGCTGGACAGACGTCCGTCACCCTGCCGCGAAGCGGCTTCGTTCAAGACCTTTTTGGACGGGGATAAATGGGATGAACGGGGATAACTGCCAAAAAGGGGAATGGCTTACCCACGGATTTCACAGATAAAACTGCAGCGTAAGAATTCTGGGTTTGGGAAGCACCGCGCATGGACTCCATCCCGGGGCGCCGCTGTCGCGCCTATTGGGGCGCGACCGGGGCGCCCCGGGATGACTTCCGGCGCCGCCGGAAGCCGCCTCTGGCGGGCCCATGCTGGGAATGGAATGCCCCTGCGCTTTTGCTTTAATCGGTGTTTATCGTCTTAAATCGGTGTTCATCGGTGGCCAAATCTTTTCGCTTTTGTTCAGCAGTCCTTCCGCTGAACCATCAGTCATGCGGGATCAGGTGGACGGCGGCGGCTTTGAGGATGGCGCAGACTTGATCGCCTTCGCTGAGGCCCAGGTCCAGGCAGGCTTGGCGGGTCACCAGGGCGGCCAGGGGGAAGCCGCAGTCCAGGCTCACGCGCATGAGGGCGCCTTCGGGGCTCAGGGCTGTGATGCGGGCGGGCAGGCGGTTGCGGGCCGTGGAGCCGGAGGCCGTGCCGGTGCTGCGCTCCACGGCCACATCCTCCCCCCGGATGCAGGCGAAGGCCTCGTGCCCTAATCCGCCGGGATCCGCCGCCAGGATGCGGGCCGGCCCCACGCGCAGGGTGGCCAGGCCGTCCACAATGGACTCGACCTGACCGCGCACCACGGTCTCGACGCCGAGAATCCTCGCCACCGCTGGGTCCGTGGGCCGGTCAAAGACCGCCTGGATGTCACCGCTCTGGCAGACCCGGCCCTGGTCCATCACCACCAGACGATCGCCGAGGTGCAGGGCCTCGGCCCGGTCGTGGGTCACCAGCACCGTGGGGATATCCAGGCGGCGGAGCAGGTCCCGCAGCTCCCGCCGGAGGCGCAGCTGAGCGGGCTGATCCAGGGCGGACAGAGGCTCGTCCAGCAGCAGCAGGCCGGGCCGCCGGGCCAGGGCCCGCCCCAGGGCCACCCGCTGCTGCTGGCCGCCCGAAAGCTCCGCCGGACGGCGCGCCGCGAGACCCTGCAGGTCCAGGAGGTCGAGCAGCTCCGCCACCCGGGCGCCTCGCTCCGTCGGTGCTTGCCCCTCCAGCCCGAAGGCCAGGTTCTCGGCCACGCTGAGGTGCGGGAACAGGCTGTAGGCCTGGGGAAGAAAGCCCAGGTTGCGGGCCTGGGGGGGCAGGTGGATGCCCCGGTTGGCATCGGACCAGGTGGTGCTGCCCATGCGGATGCTACCGCTGTCCGCTCGCTCCAGGCCCGCCAGGAGGCGCAGGACCGTGGTCTTGCCGGAGCCCGAGGGGCCAAACAGCACCGTCACGGAAAAGCCGGGCGCAGGGATCTGGAGGGTGGCCTCGACGGTGGTCCCGCCGGGGAAGCGGCGCTCGGCGCGGCAGGTCAGATGAGCGTCCACGGCTTCCTCTGGTGGCGCCGCAGGGCGTAGGTGAAGGTCAGCACCAGGAAGGACACGCCCAGCAGCAGGGCGGCCGTGCGGGCGGCGGGGGCGTAGTCCATGGCCTGCACCTGGTCGTAGATGGCGATGCTCACGGTGCGCGTGCGGCCCGGCAGGTTGCCGCCCACCATCAGCACCACGCCAAACTCGCCCAGGGTGTGGGCGAAGGCCAGCACGATGCCCGTGAGGATGCCGGCCCAGGAGAGGGGTGCAATCACCCGGAAGAAGGTGCGGAAGCGCGACACCCCCAGACACCACGAGGCCTCGATGAGCCCCCGGTCCACAGCCGCGAAGGCCCCCGCCAGGGGCTGGATCATGAAGGGCAGGCTGTAGAGCACCGAAGCGATGAGCAGTCCCTCGAAGGAGAAGGGCAGGGTGCGGCCGAAGACGCTCTCCCAACCCCGGCCGAAGGGGCTGCGGGGCCCCATGGCCAGCAGCAGGTAGAAGCCCAGCACCGTGGGTGGCAGCACCAGGGGCATCGCCACCACGGCCTCCACCAGGAACTTCCAGCGGCGACGGCTGAAGGCCAGCCAGTAGGCCAGGGGCAGGCCCAGCACCAGCAACACGATCGTGGTGAGGCTGGCGAGCCAGAGGCTCAGGCGGATGGCCTGCCAGTCCATCAGCGGCCGTCCACCACGAAGCCATAGCGGCGCAGGATCGCCACACCCGCAGGGGACTGCAGGAAGGCGCGGAAAGCGATGGCTGCGGCGCGATCCCCGGCGTGATTGAGCACCACCCCGCCCTGGTCTAGCGGGGGGTGGGTGTCCTCGGGCACGGGCCAGTGGCGCCCGGTGGCGGCCATGGGCGGGGACAGGGCCAGGGAGAGGGCGATGATGCCGATGTCGGCGGCTCCGGTCTGCACGAACTGGGCGGTCTGGGCGATGTTCTCGCCGAAGACCAGGCGGGGGGTCACCGCCGCCAGCAGGCCGGTCTTCGTCAGGGCCGCCTCGGCGGCACGCCCGTAGGGGGCGTGGCGGGGATTGGCGATGGCCACTTTTTTGGCTGCGGGATGCAGGAGGGCCTGCAGGCCCAGGGTCTCGAGTGGGATGGGGGAGCCCTTGGGAACCCACAGCACCAGGTGCCCCCGGCTGTAGCGGAAGGCCGTGGTGCCATCCGCGAGGCCAGCTTCCACCAGCTTCTTGGGATAACCCTCATCCGCGGAGAGGAACAGGTCGAAGGGGGCCTTGCTCATGAGCTGGGCGTAGAAGGTGCCAGAGGCGCCGAAGGTGAGGCTCACCTCGATGCCGGGCTGAGCCTTGGCGAAGGCCTCCTTGACCTCGGTCAGCGCGAACTGCAGGTCTGCGGCTGCGGCAATGGCCACCTTGCGAGGTGGCGCCGCCCCCAGCAGCGAGGCCAGCAGGAGGACGAGCAGGGGGCGAAGCAGATTCATGGGCACTCGGGGGGCGGCGATCAGCTGCCGCTATGCACGAAAAAATATAGCGGAATTCCCCCCAGGGTCAAGGCGCGGCTTCATCAGCCAGCAGGGCTTCGAGGGGCGCCAAGCGGCTGCGCAGGGCCTTCATGGCCGCCGCTTCCAGGGCCCGGAAGTGCTTCAGGGCCTCCTGGCCCAGCGGCGTGAGGGTGGCCCCGCCCCGGCGGGCGCCGCCCACGGCTGTGGCGACCACCGGGGTGCGAAAGCTCCGGTTCATGGCATCCACCAGCTGCCAGGCTCGGCGGTAGCTCATCTCCAGCTGCCGGGCGGCGGCGCTGATGGACCCTGTGGCGTGGATGGCCTCCAGCAGGGCCGCCTTGCCGGGGCCCAGCGCGATCTCCCCCGGGATGTGGATGCGGATACGGATGTCGACCTTGGCGGCCATGGCGAGCTCCTGGAGTCATTCTAGGAGTTGCCTGGGCGCTGCTCCTGTCGTTCTTTCCAAATCAAAAAAAGAAGCGGGGTCGCCCCCGCTTCTTTTTTTGCTGTTGCCGTGCTGTTTGGTGGGGACCTACTTCACCACCAAGGTCCGCATCATGTCGTGCTCTTCGTGCTCGAGGATGTGGCAGTGCCACACATACTCGTTGCCGCCGGTGCGCTTGCTGGCAGGGACCACAAAGGGCACGGCGGGCAGGGCGAACTTCATGATGACGGTGGTGATCTCACCGGGGTGCATCTTGACGGTCTCCTTCCAGCCGATCTCGGTGGGCTCGGGGCCGCGGGCAGTGGTCATGAGGGTGGGCGTGGCGGCCGCGCCGACGGCGGTGTTGTTGAAGTAGTCGACGGCATTGAAGCCTTGGCGGGAGAGGATCTGCACGTTGGCGAGGTGGAAGTGGATGGGGTGGGTGTCGCCCGTGAGGTTGGCGATCTGCCAGACCTCGGTGGCGTTGTTGGTGGTCACCTCGGTGGCCTCGCCCGGATTGAGGGGGTCGGCGTAGGGACGGCCGAAGTCGCCGGAAGCCGTCTTGACGTTGGTGCCGAGCATCTGGATGAGGCGCATGTTGGCGTCGAAGGCCTCGTTCAGGGTGAGCTGCCGCACCGTGACGCCCTTGCGGGTGGGGATGGGCAGGGGGGCGGTGCTGATGGTAGCCCAGCTCAGCTTGCTGGCGGCGGCGCTGGCCACGGGACCGGCCAGGGGCGGATCGATCAGGGAGTTGCCGTCCGCCCCGAGGGGCGTGTTGGGCGTGAGCTTCCAGGGCGTGTCCTTGGCGATGGTCTTGGCGTCTGCTTTCACATCGAAGCGCATGAGGACGGAGGTGTCACCGA
>CAITBU010000398.1 GCA_903890595.1 uncultured Holophagaceae bacterium
GCCGAGCTCGACCGGGAGGCGGAGACCAAGAAGTCCCTGCAGCGCACCTTCCAGGCCCTCCGCATCGCAGTGAACGACGAGCTCACGGTGCTGGACCAGTTCCTGTCCCTGCTCCCGGCCTGCCTGAAGCCCGGCGCGCGGGTGGCCATCCTCACCTTTCACTCCGGCGAGGACCGCCGGGTCAAGAAGGCTTTCCAGCGGGGCCTCCGGGAGGGAACCTACGAAGCCGTGGCCCCGGACCCCCTCCGGGCCTCGCCCGAGGAGCGCCGCGCCAACCCCCGTTCTACCAGCGCGAAGCTGCGCTGGGCGAGGGTGCCAGCGCTGAGCTAGAATGATCGGCTATGGTTACCGCCGCCCCTCCCTCCCGAACCCGCTCGATCCTCCTCTGGGTCGCCGCTGCGCTGCTCATGCTGGCCAGCTTGACCTACCAGCGCAAGACGGGTCCCACCTACCCGCTGCGCGGCACGGCCGTGGTGGCTGGCAAGGATGTGACCTACAGCCTGGTCCGCAGCCAGGAGACCATCCGCGAGGCCCGCGTGGCCCTGCCCTATGCTGGCGCGCCCGGCACCCTGGTCTGGCGCCACTTCCCCACCCAGGAGGCCTGGATTCGCCAGCCCATGGTCCAAGAGACCAAGGACGGCAAGGCTGAGCTCGCCGGCTACCTGCCCATCCAGCCCCCGGCGGGCAAGGTGGAGTACACCGTGGAAGTGGGTGCGGGCGCAGAGCTCGTGCGCATTCCCAAGGTCGACCCCATTGTGCTGCGCTTCAAGGGGCCCGTGCCCCTCACCGTACTGCTGCCCCATGTGTTCATGATGTTCATGGCGGTGATGCTGGGCCTACGCACCGCCATGGGCTGCATCTTCGGCAAGACCGTGCCCCGCCGCCACCTGTGGGTAACCCTGGCCTTCATGACCGTGGGTGGCCTCATCCTGGGGCCCATGGTGCAGAAGTACGCCTTCGGGGCCTACTGGACCGGCTGGCCCTTCGGCTACGACCTCACGGACAACAAGACCCTGCTCATGTGGCTGGCCTGGGTGGTCGCAGCCCTGGCGGCCGGCCCCCGCGAGCACCCCCGGGAAGACTGGAGCCGCGTGGGCGTGGCCCTGGCCACCGTGGCCATGATCGTGGTGTATGTGATCCCGCACAGCCTGCGGGGCAGCCAGCTGGACTACAGCAAGGTGAAGGCCGGGGGCGCCGCCCACGAGGCCATCACTACGGGGCGCTAGCAACCCGGTTGGCCAGCTCCAGCGAGAACCGCAGCTGCTGCATGAGCCCCGCCAGGTTCCAGGCGGGGTCATAGCGGTCCGTGGGCCGGTGGTAGCGGGTCATGAAGGCCGCCGCCTGGGCCTGCGCCACGGCCCGGTTGCCCAGGTAGTCCCAGCCCCCATCCAGCGAGAAGCCGGGCGACACCGCCGGCACGCCGGCCTTGGCGAAGGGGAAGTGGTCCGTGCGGAAGCAGAGGCCCGCCGGATCGGGCCGGGGCGGCGTGAGAGTCAAGCCCACGGCGGCGGCGGCCTTGTCGCAGAGGGTCCGAAGGCCGGGCTCCGGCGTACCCAGGATGCCGATGTCCCGGGTGGGCCCCACCACGTTGAGGCTCTCCAGGTTGATCACCAGCTTGGTGCGGGCCAGGGGCCAGAGGGGGGCCTCCACGTAGGCCGCTGAGCCCAGCAGGCCGTGCTCCTCGGCGCAGGGGAAGAAGAACAGCACACTGCGGGCCGGGGGCTTGGCAGCCAGGGCCTTGGCCAGCACCAGCACGCCGGCACAGCCGGTGGCGTTGTCCACGGCACCGGGGTAGATGGCCCCATCGGCGCCCTTGCCAAAGTGGTCCCAGTGGGCGCTGAGGATGACTGCATCCTGGGCCAGGGCGGGATCCCGGCCCGGCAGCAGGCCCACCACATTCCACTGGTCCAGGCGGCGCACCGCCGAGCGCAGGCTGCCGATGCCACGCAGGGCCAGCGGCACGGGCTGGAAGTCCAGCCGGTCGGCACCGGCGGCCAGAAAGCGGAAGTCCTTGCCCGCCAGGGCGAAGAGCCGGGTGGCCGTGGCCTCGGTGAGCCAGCCCTGGGCGGCCCCCACCTGACCGGCGCCCTCCCGCTGGAAGCGCTCCTGGGACCAGCTGTTCCGCACCACGGTCCAGCCGTAGCCCGCCGAGCCATCGGTGTGCACCAGCAGGGCCCCGGCGGCGCCCCGGCGGCGGGCCTCCTCGAACTTGTAGGTCCACCGGCCCTGGTAGTTCTCGGCCTCGCAGCAGAGGGGCATGGGTGGGCCGGCCTGGCGATCGCCCACCAGCATCACCAGGATGCGGCC
>CAITBU010000399.1 GCA_903890595.1 uncultured Holophagaceae bacterium
CCCGTCAAAAGCCCTTAGCTTTTTAGGACAAAGGGTTTAGGCCGTGGCGCTGGTCTGGTCGGCGAGCTGGATGTCGAGGAGGACGGCGTGGCGGGGGTTGTCGGCGCGCTCGAGCCACTGGACGCGGGCGCCCAGGAGGCGGGCCAGCTGGAAGAGGCCCTCGCGGGACTCGTGGTTGAGCGAGGCCGACAGGTCCGGGTGGATGGTCAGGCGCACGTCGGCACCGCGGAGGCGCTCGCCAAGGCGGACCAGCTCGCGGTAGGCCTTGAGCAGGCAGGTCTCGGGGCTGGGTGAGCGGCCGGCGCCGCTACAGGTGGGGCAGGTCTGGGTGAGCTGGCGCTCAAGCGAAGGGCCCGTGCGCTTGCGGGTGAGCTCCACCAGGCCGAACTCGGAGATGCCCCCGGCCCGGGCGTGGTTGCGGTCGCGCCGCAGCTCCTCGTGGAAGCGGGTTAGTACTGCGTCCCGGTGGGCGGGGTCCATCATGTCGATGAAGTCGATGACCACGATGCCGCCGAGGTTGCGCAGGCGCAGCTGGCGCACGATCTCGGGGATGGCTTCGAGGTTGGTGAGGTAGACGGTCTCTTCCAGGTCCTTCTTGCCGACAAACTTGCCGGTGTTGACGTCGACGCTGACCAGGGCCTCGGTCTGGTTGAGCACGATGGAGCCACCGTGCTTGAGGTAGACCTTGGGCTGGCGGGCCGAGTCGATCTCCCCCTCGATCCCGAAGGCGTCAAAGATGGGCAGGTCGGAGGTGAAGAGCTTGACCCTATTGGCCCACTCGGGATGGACCTTCTCAACGAAGGCAAGAACTTCGCGGTGGGCAGCGGCGTCATCCACCCAGAAGCTGGCGACCTCCTCGCGGAAGATGTCGCGCAGCACCTTCTGGAGCAGGCGGAGGTCCTGGTAGACCAGGCCGGGGGCGGCCACGGTGGTGGCCCGGGCCTGGATCTCAGCCCAGTTCTGGCGGAGGGAGGCCACGTCGCCCACCAGGTCCTCGTCCTTCTCGCCGATGGCGGCGGTGCGGACGATGTAGCCCTCGCCCGGCTGGGCGTGGCTGCGGATGAGGTTGCGCAGGCGGTCGCGCTCTTCGGGGTCGGTGATCTTGCGGCTGATGCCGATGTGGTCGATGCCGGGCATGAAGACCAGGAACCGGCCGGGGAAGCTGAGGTGGCGCGAGAGCCGGGGCCCCTTGGAGCCGATGGGATCCTTGACAACCTGGACGAGGGTCTCCTCGCCCTCCTTGAGGGTGGGCAGGGGCGGCGGTGGGGGCGGGACATCCTCGGCGGCCGGGACTTCGTCGCCGTCCTCGTCGACGGAGATGTCGGCACCGATGCGCTGGCTCACCACATCGTCGAGGTAGAGGAACCCATCCTTGATGCCCCCGATGTTGACGAAGGCACTCTGCATGCCGGGCAGGAGCTTGGCCACCCGGCCTTTGTAGATGTCACCCACCTGGCTCTTGTTCATCGACCGTTCGAGAAACAGCTCGCAGAGCTGGCCGTTCTCAAGCAGGGCGATGCGCGTCTCCAGGGGGGTCGAATTGACCACCAGGGACTTCCGGACTTCCATAAAACCAACCTTTCAGAACTTTGCGAAGGGACACCTTGCCCCAATCGCGGGCCCCAGGGCCATACCAGGCCGTAGGGTGACTTATTTCTACCATGACCTTTGGATGCCGCGCCACCGGGCAAAGGTTCCATAAATGGTTTCAATTCTCTTCGAAAGGCTGGAAGAGCCTTGACAATGCATTACCAAGGTCTAACATTGTTATACGGAGGTTGTATATGCGTAAGACGTTGAGCCGGCATGGGAACTCGTACGCCCTGCTCCTGGAGCGCAGTCTGATGGAGCTCCTGCACATCACGCCGGAGACACCCCTGGAGATCAAGACGGATGGGACGTCCCTCACCATCACCCCGCAGGTGACGCGCCGGATACAACCAGACGAGCTGGCAGCCCACACCCTTCTGGCTGAGTCCACCTATGGGCCGGTGTGCGAGGCACTGAGTAAATGAGCGCCCTCATCACCCTGGATGTGGAGGATCTGCTGGCCTTGCACCGCCGCCAGATTGCCCGGTGGGGAGGTGCCGAGGGAGTCCGGAACCTGCCGGCCATTGAGGCCGCCTGTAACACACCCCTTGCGGTTCACCGCCAAGAGGGTGGCGATGTGGTCGACTGTGCGGCAGCCTTGATGTGGCACCTCTGTGCCAACCACGGCTTCCTGGATGGCAACAAGCGCGTCGGCACCGTGGCAGGGCTGGTGATGCTCTCAGCGAACGGCGTGGCTCTGCCAGCCGACCCAGGCTTTC
>CAITBU010000400.1 GCA_903890595.1 uncultured Holophagaceae bacterium
AGGACCGCCCGGATTCTCTACTTTACTGCCTAGACAGCAATTGCCTAGGCAAGGATCTCGCCCATGTCCCCCCGCGCCGCCAGCCAGGGCCCCTACACTCTGGCCACCTACAACCCTGAGACCAGTCTGGGCCGGCTGGTGGCGGAGGTATCAGGGCGCCTGCTGGCGGCTCTGGATGACGAAATGACGGAGCTGGGCATCACCGGGGCCCAGTGGGTGATCCTCATGCGCATCGCCGACGGCCGGGGCTCCACCGCTGCCGAGTTGTGCCGCCACAGCCGCTACGACACGGGCTCCATGACCCGCATGCTGGACCGCCTGGAGGAGAAGGGCCTCATCCGCCGGGTCCGCAGCGCCAGCGACCGCCGCCGGGTTCACCTGGAGCTGACGCCGGCCGGCAGGCTCCTGCACCCCCAGCTGCCGCCCGTAGCCGTGAAGGTGCTGAACGCCCACCTGCGCGGCTTCAGCCAGGAGGAGGTGGCCCTGCTGACGGTCCTCCTCCAGCGCATGCTGGCCAACGCTGACCTGCCCGCCACCGCCTCCTGATGATTTTTCCACTGCGAGTTCCCATGCTGAGCCAGTCCCCCTCTCCTTCCCGAGTGCTCCCTGCCCTGGCGGTTGCCCTGCTGGTGCTGGGGGGTCCCACCGCCCGAGCCGCCAACCCTCCCGCCCAAGCGGAGGCTAGGCCTGCCGTCACCCTCACCCTGACCCAGGCCCTGCGCCGTGCCCTGGACCAGAACCCCCGGGTGCACCTCAGCGTGCTGGCTCTGGCCGAGAGTGGCGACGATCGGCGGATGGCGGCCTCGGCCCTGATGCCGACGGTAGCGGCCCAGGCTTACCGGCAGCGGGCCAAGAACAACATGGACGCGTTCATTGGTGTGCCCACGCCCCACGGGCCCCAGGTGGTGGGTCCCTTCAACTGGGGCCAGACCGCCGTTGAGGCCCATGTGCCGCTCTTTGACCTGGCCTTGTGGAAGCGCTGGCGCGCCTCCCAGCATGCGGAGGACTCGGCCCGGGCCCAGGGCCGCGCCGTGCGCGAAGAGATCGCCGCCCTGGTGGTGGGCCAGTACCTGCGCGCCCTGCGGGCCCAGGCCTCCGTCACTGCTGGCGAGTCCCGGGTGGAGCTGGCCCAGGCCCTGGCCCTGCTGGCGGAGAACCAGCAGAAGCAGGGCGTGGGCACCCGCCTGGATACCCTGCGGGCCCAGCTGCAGCTGCAGACCGAGCGGCAGCGCCTGATCCAGGCCCAGACCCAGCGCCTCACGGCCCTGGCGGCCCTGGGGCGCCTGCTGGATCTGGAACCCGGCACCCCCATCCAGCTGCTGGACACCCTGGCTGCCCCGGCCCTGGCCGTGGGCACCTTCCAGGAGGCCTATCAGGCCGGCCTCACCCAGCGCCCGGAGCTGGCGGCCCTGGACGCCCGCGAGAAGGCTGCTGGCAGCCTGCGGGAAGCCGCCCAGAGCCTGCACCTGCCTTCCCTGGTGGCCACCGGCACCTACGGCAGCACGGGGCTCCAGTCCCAGCCCTGGGCCACCACCTACCAGCTGTCGCTGGGCCTCAAGGTGCCCCTCTTCACGGGCGGCCTGGTGAGTGCCCAGGTGGCGCGAGCCCGCTCCCAGGAAGCCCGCGTCCAGGAGAGCCGTCGCGAGGTGAAGGCCCAGGTGGGCTACGAGGTCCAGGTGGCCCAAGCGGAGCTGGAATCGGCCGCCCATGAAGTCGAGGTCGCCGACCTGTCCGTCAGCCTGTCCACCGAGGCCCTGGGCCAGGCCCGGCATCGCTTCGAAGCCGGCGTCAGCAGCAACATCGAGGTCATCAACGCCCAGGATGAGCTGGCCCGCGCTGCCGACAGCCAGATCAGCGCCCTCTACCGCCAGAACCAGGCCCGGGCGGACCTGGCCCACGCCACGGGTCAGCTCGAGGCCCACTTCCTGCTCCGAGACCAGCCCGCCGCGACCCGCTGACGCCCCGCCCGCTTCCCGCCCCTGCCCGCCGATGGAGATGTCCATGAGCCAAGACCCCGCCAGCCAGCCTGCCACCGCCGAAAACTCCGCTCCCCCCAGCACCTCCAAGGCCATGCGGATGCTGATGATCGGCACCCCCCTCGCCCTGCTCTTGCTGGGTGGCGTGTGGTTCGTCAACCGGAACCGCGTGAGCACTGACGATGCCCAGGTGGACGGCCACCTGGTGCCGGTCTCCAGCCGCATCTACGGCAGCGTCGAGAAGGTCCTTGCCGAGGACAACCGGGCCGTGAAGGCCGGGGACCTCCTGGTGGCCATCGACCCCCGGGATGTCCAGGCCCGCCTGGACCAGGCCAAGGCGGCGCTGGCCCAGGCCAAGGCCCAGGTGGAGGGCGCCCGGGCCGAGCTGGAACGCGGCAAGGTGGCCTTCCAGCAGGCCCGCGGCTCCGACCTGGAGACCGCCCAGGCCAACCTCGACTCCCGCAAGGCCAGCCTCGACAAGGCCCGCATGGACGTCCAGCGCATGCAGCCCCTGGCCGCCCGGCAGGAGATCTCCGCCCAGCAGTTCGACGGCTATCGCACCCAGGCCGATGTGGCCGATGGCGAGTTTCGCGCCGCCACGCAGCGCCTGGCCTCCCTGCACCGGGAGGCGGACATCCGGAAGGTGACCGTCACCGCCGCCGAAGCCCGCCTGGCCTCGGCCCTGGCCCAGGTGGATGCGGCCCGCGCCAGCCAGGACGGCCTGGAGCTGCAGCTGAGCTACACCAAGGTGCTGGCGCCGGTGGAGGGCGTGGTGACGCGCCGCTTCGTGGAGCTGGGCCAGACCATCCAGCCTGGCCAGGGCCTGCTCACCCTCATCCCCCTGCACCAGACCTGGGTGACGGCGAACTTCAAGGAGACCCAGATCGCCCGCATGCGCCCCGGCCAGGAGGTCGAGGTCAAGGTGGACATGAACGGCGCCACCCTGAAGGGCCGCGTAGACTCCATCGCCGGC
>CAITBU010000401.1 GCA_903890595.1 uncultured Holophagaceae bacterium
AGAGCCCTCGTTCTCATCCTTCACGGGTTCGACTCCGATTCAGTGGCGAGTAAGGTGTCCATGTTACCAGCCATTCTGCCCCTCTTCCCCCTGCCCCGGGTTGTCCTCTTCCCCGAGACCTTCCTGCCCCTCCATGTGTTCGAAGACCGCTACCAGGAAATGACCATTGAGGTGCTCAACAGCCACAACCACCTGGTCCTGGCTCTGATGCGGGAAACTCCGGAAGCCAACAGCCTGGGCGAGGCCGCACCAACCTATGACGTGGCCTGCCTGGCGGAGATCGTGCGGGCGGAGCCCCTCACCGGTGGCCGGTGGAACTTGCTGGTCCAGGGCAAGGAGACCGTGCGCCTGCTCGGTGAGGTCCCTGGAAGACCCTTCCGGCAAGTCAGAACCGAGGTGCTGCCTTTCGATGGCAGCCAGCTCTGGCCCGGCCCTCATCGCCGCCGCCTCATGGCGTCCCTCCAGGCCTATGCCGAGGCCGAGGGCTTCCAGGCGCAGATGGGGGAGCTTCTGGAGCTCCCGCTGGAGGAGGCCGGCCGCCTGAACACCCTGGCCATGGCCATGGACTTCGAACCGGCCGAACGCCAGTTCCTGCTGGAGGCCCGCGACCTCGTGACCCTGGCTGACCGGATGTCGCACCTCCTCGACTTCTCTCTTCGGGGGCGCTGCCTGGACGGGCTGTGACCGATCCCTCCAGGTGCCTTGCTACACTGACCCTGGCCCTGTAGCTCAGCGGTCAGAGCTGGCGGCTCATAACCGCTTGGTCGTGGGTTCGAACCCCACCGGGGCCACCATTTGCCAGGATTGGCAAATAGGACGGAATCGCCGCAGGCGATTGCCGCCCGTAGGGCGCTGGCACAGGAGGTGCCAGCGTCACCATGAATCTAGACGATCCACTTCCTCAGCTCGCCCTCGGCGAACTTGAGGTGGACCCGCATGGCTTCGGAGGCACCTTTGGGGGACCGAGCCCGGATGGCCTTCAGGATGGCGGAGTGCTGGTCGATGATCCGCTGGGGGTTCTTGACGTTGTCGAGGTAGAGGCGGCGGCGGGCGGCGGAGTTGGCCTTGGAGAAGTCCTCGGAGATGGTCTTGAAGAGCTTGGACAGCAGGGTGTTGTGGGTGGCCTCGGCGATGGCGAAGTGGAAAGCCGCATCGAAGCCCTCGCCCTTTTCCGGATCCTGGAGGTTCAGGTGCGCCTTCATGTTCTCCAGGGTGGCCTCGATCTCCAGGATCTCCTGTTCGGTGGCCCGCTGGGCCGCCAGGCTGGCGGTGGCGGTCTCGAAGATGCGGCGCATCTCGAACATGTCGATGACGGAGCTGCGCTCCACAGCCATGAACATGGCGAGGGGTCGGATGATGTCATCGGTTTCAGTTTCCCGGATGTAGGTGCCCTCACCCGGTCGGATATCAATCACACCGAGCATCTCCAGGGTGCGAATGGCTTCCCGAACCGAAGCCCGGCTGACCTGAAACCGGTCGGCCAGCTCCCGCTCAGCCAGAAGCTTGTCGCCGGGCTTCAGCTTCCCGTCCGCGATCAACAAACGTATCTGCTCTACGATCTCTTCATAGAGGCGTTTTGTTCGGATCGGGGTCAGGTCCATGTCTCACACTCTCCCTGGCGGATGGCGGACAGATTCGAACTGTGATCAAAGGCACTGGTGGTATGGTGGTCTGACCACCCTACCTATTGTAATCTTCGCCCAGGTCAGTTGATCATTCCAAGCATTTCCTTTTCCTTCCCCCCCATTTTCTTTCGGAGGTGTCATGACCCCTTGGACCCAAGTTTATTCCCCAGTCATGGGGAATATCTTCCTTTCAGCCCTGGTGGCCGCCCTACCGGTCTTCGTGCTACTGGGCCTCTTGGCCAAGCACGTGAAGGCCCACTACTCAGCCATCCTGGGTCTCGTGACCTGTCTGGCTGTGGCCATCCTGGTCTACAAGATGCCCGCCGGCATGGCTGGCATGGCTGCCGTCCACGGCGCCCTCTTCGGCCTCCTGCCCATCGGCTGGATCGTGCTGAACGCCATCTTCATCTACGACATCACCGTGAAGTCAGGTGACTTCGAGGTGGTCAAGCACTCCATCGCCGGCCTCGCGGCCGATCGCCGCATCCAGGCCCTGCTCATCGCCTTCAGCTTCGGTGCCTTCATCGAGGGTGCCGCCGGCTTCGGCACGCCCGTCGCGATCTCCGCCGCCATGCTCATCGGCCTCGGCTTCCGCCCCCTCCAGGCCGCCGGCCTGGCCCTCATTGGCAACACCGCCCCCGTCGCCTACGGCGCCCTGGGTAGCCCCCTCATCGCCCTTGCTGGCGTCACCGGCCTCCCCTTGGAGGGCCTCAGCGCCGCCGCAGGCCGCATCCTGCCCATCTTCTCCCTGATCGTGCCCTTCTGGATCATTTGGACCATGGCTGGTCGCAAGGCCATGATGGAAGTCTGGCCCGCCTGCCTCGTGGCCGGTGGCAGCTTTGCCATTGCGCAGTTCGCCGTCAGCAACTACCACGGCCCCTGGCTGGTGGACATCATTGGTGCCATCTTCTCCATGGCCTCCACCGTTATGTTCCTGAAGGTCTGGCAGCCCAAGACCATCTGGCGCTACGAGCACGAACGTGAGGAGGCTACTGGAGCCGTTGTTGCCCAGGATGGTGGCAAGGTCTTCAAGGCCTGGCTGCCCTGGATCTTCCTGTCCCTCTTCGTGTTCGCTTGGGGTACCCCTCAGGTCAAGACCTTCCTCAACGGCGGCCCCAAGGGTCAGCCCAACTTCCTGAGCGGTGTCTCCGTCAAGACCTTCGAGATGCCCGGCCTCCACAAGATGGTCATCAAGGCTCCCCCTGTGGTTGCCAAGGCTTCCCCTGAAGCCGCCGTCTGGACCTTCAACTGGCTCTCCCTCACCGGCACCAGCCTCATGCTGGCGGGCATCCTCAGCGGTCTCGTGGCCGGCTTCGGCCCCCTGGAGCTCGTCAAGATCTGGGGCAACACCGTGAACCGCGTAAAGATCTCCCTGCTCACCATCGCTGCCATGCTGGCCCTGGGCTTCGTGTCCAAGGCTGCCGGTCTCGACGCCACCATGGGCCTGGCCTTCGCCAGCACCGGCCTGCTCTTCCCCTTCTTCAGCGCCATGCTGGGCTGGTTGGGTGTGGCCCTCACGGGCAGTGACACCTCCTCCAATGTGCTCTTCGGCGGTCTGCAGAAGATCACCGCCGAGCAGCTGGGCCTCAACCCCATCCTCACCGCCGCAGCCAACACCACCGGCGGCGTCATGGGCAAGATGATCGACGCCCAGAGCCTCGTGGTCGCCTCCGTGGCCACCAACCAGCAGGGCGAAGAAGGCACCATCCTCCGCTATGTGTTCTGGCACAGCATCGTCCTGGCCGCCATGGTGGGTGTGGTGATCTTCCTGTACGCCCGGGTGCTGCCTGAGAAGTGGATGCCCCTGGCACCGAAGAAGCTGACCTACGCGACCGAGACGGCCGTCTACAAGAAGGGCGAGGCCGCGGCACCCAACGCCGCGACCAGCCAGGGTGGTGATGTCACTACCTACACCGTCGCCCCTGCCCTCCCTGCTGGCCTGACCCTCAGCCCGAAGGGTGAGATTTCTGGCACGCCGACGGCTGCCTCCGCCACGACCAAGTACACCGTAACGGCCGGCAACTGGGGTGGGACCAACTCGACGTCCGTCACCATCACCGTGACCGATCCCATGGCAGTTCCTGCTGTCCCGGCCGCCGTCCCGGCCCCCGCCCCGGCCAAGAAGTAGCCGCGGCGGTTACCTGAAGCAGAATGGTCCCGCCGACAGCCCCATCGTCGGCGGGACCTTTTCGTTAGGTCTGTCCTGAGGAGCCTCCATGAGCGCCATTACCATCCTCTCCCTCCGGGATTCCCTCGCTGCGATCGTGGGTCAGGAGCGTGTCCTCGACCGCCCCGTCGACCTCATCGCCTTCGCTGCTGATGCCAGCTTCTACCGGCTCATCCCCAAGGCGGTGGTCTTCGCCAGCAGCATCCAGGAGGTCCAGGCCCTCTTCCGGCTGAGCCATGACCTGAAGATCCCCATGACCTTCCGGGCCGCCGGCAGCAGCCTGTCGGGCCAGGCCATCTCGGATGGGATCCTCGTGGAGGTGGCCCGCAACTGGCGCACCATCCAGGTGCTGGAGGATGGGGCCAGGGTTCGGGTCCAGCCCGGGGTTATTGGCGCCCACGTGAACCACGCCCTCCGGCCCTACCGCTCGAAGATGGGGCCCGATCCTGCCTCCATCAACACCTGCACCGTGGGTGGCATCCTCTCCAACAACAGCAGCGGCATGTGCTGCGGCGTGGTCCAGAACGCCTATCACACTCTGGAATCACTCACCTTCGTCCTGCCCTCCGGCACGGTCATCGACAGCGGGGCACCGGATGCAGATGCCCAGTTCCGGGCCGCCGAGCCTGTTCTCACCGAGGGCCTCCTGGCCATGAAGGCCGAGCTACTGGGCAATCCGGCCCTGGCTGAGCGCATCCGGTCCAAGTACAAGACCAAGAACACCACGGGCTATTCCCTCAACGCCTTCATGGACTTCGACCGGCCCGTCGACATCTTCCGCAACCTCCTGGTGGGCTCCGAAGGGACGCTGGCCTTCATCGCCGAGGCTGTGCTGAACACGGTGCCTGACCTGCCGGTGAAGGTCACGGGCTTCCTGCTGTTCCCCGACCTCCACGCCGCCTGCGCCGCCATTATTCCCCTGCGGGATGCCGGTGCCGCCGCCCTGGAGCTGCTGGATCGGGCCTCGCTCCGCTCCGTGGAGAACCAGCCCGGCGTGCCCGCCAGCTTCAAGACCCTGGCCGATGGTGCTGCGGCCCTGCTGGTGGAGTTCCATGGCCGTGAGGAGTCCGTTCGCGCCGACCTGGAGCGCCAGGCCATGGCGACAGCCGCAGGCCTCCAGCTGCTGGAGCCGGCCCACTTCACCCACGACCCCATCGAGCAGGCCATGATGTGGAAGATCCGCTCGGGCACCTTCCCCTCCGTGGGTGCGGTCCGCAAGCGGGGCACCACGGTGCTCATCGAAGACGTGGCCTTCCCCATCGAGAGCCTGGCGGACGCCGCTGTGGATCTCACCAAGCTCTTCGCCCGGCACGGCTATGACGAGGCCATCATCTTTGGCCACGCCAAGGACGGGAACCTCCACTTCGTCATCACCCAGTCCTTCAACGACCAGGCCGCCGTGGACCGCTATGAGCGCTTCATGGACGACGTGGTGGAGCTGGTGGTGCGGAAGTACGACGGTGCCCTCAAGGCCGAGCACGGCACGGGCCGCAACATGGCGCCCTTTGTGGAGGCCGAGTGGGGCCCCGAGGCCAAGGCCGTCATGACCAAGCTCAAGGCCCTGGTGGATCCCTGGTCCCTCCTCAATCCCGGCGTGATCATCAACAACGACCCCAAGGGCCACCTGGCCGACCTCAAGCCCATGCCCGGCGTGGAAGAGGAAGTGGATAAGTGCATCGAGTGCGGCTACTGCGAGCCCAAGTGTCCCAGCCGTGAGCTCACCCTGACCCCCCGCCAGCGCATCGTGGTGCGCCGGGAGATCGCCCGCCTCGAGGCCTGCAAGGAGAACCCGGCCCTGCTCGCCAGCCTGCAGGAGGCCTTCCCCTACATGGCCCTCGAGACCTGCGCTGCCGACGGCCTCTGCGCCACGGCCTGCCCCGTGGGCATTGACACCGGCCAGCTGACCAAGCGCTTCCGCCGCGCCAGCCACAGCCGCCGGGCCCAGAAGCTCGCCCTCTCCGTGGCCCGCAACTTCGCCACCGTGGAGCCCGTGCTGCGCATGGCCCTGCGAGCCGGCCACACGGTCCAGGCCCTCTTCGGGACCAGCGCCATGCCCTTCATCACCCGCGCCCTGAAGACCTTTGGCTCCTCCCATCTGTGGAGCCCAGAGATGCCCAAGGCCGCCAAGGCCCCCCTGCCCTCCACCAACCTGGAAGGCGCAGCGGCCATCTACTTCCCCGCCTGCATCTCCCGCATGATGGGCCACCTCCCTGGCGAGCCAGAGGAGATGAGCCTGGTGGAGGCCCTGGTCAATGTGGCCGCCCGGGCCGGCACCCCGGTGCACATCCCCTTCGACGTGGAAGGCACCTGCTGCGGCGTCCCCTTCAGCTCCAAGGGCTTCGACGAGGCCCACCGCTACACCATCAACCACGCCATCGAGAAGTTCTGGGAGTGGAGCCAGCAGGGCCGCCTGCCGGTGGTCATGGACACCAGCCCCTGCACCTACGGCGTGCTCAGCAGCCGGGCCTACCTGACGGCTGACAACCAGGTGAAGTTCGACAAGCTCAAGATCATCGACAGCACCGCCTTCGCCTTTGATGTCCTGCTGCCCCGCCTGCAGGTGCGCCGCAAGGTTGGCTCCGTGGTCCTGCACCCCGTCTGCTCCGTCACCAAGATGAACCTGCTGCCCCAGCTGGAAGGCGTGGCCAAGGCCTGCGCCGACAAGGTGGTGGTGCCCCGGGACGCCGGCTGCTGTGGCTTTGCCGGCGATCGCGGCTTCACCCACCCCGAGCTGACGGCCGCCGCCACCAAGCACGAGGCCCGCGAGGTCAAGACCCAGTCCTTCGACGGCTACTTCGCCAGCAGCCGCACCTGTGAGGTGGGCATGACCCGCTCCACTGGCCACGTCTACCGCAGCTTCCTGTATCTGCTTGAGCAGACCACCCGCCCCGAGGGCGCATAGTGACGCCTGCCCGCCCACCCAGAGCCTACTTCTACGCCACCTGCCTGGTGGACCTCTTCTTCCCGGATGCCGGCATGGCCGGCATCCAGCTCCTGCGCCAGGCTGGGGTGCAGGTCATCTTCCCCGAAGGCCAGACCTGCTGCGGCCAGCCCGCCTTCAACTGCGGGTACTGGGAAGAGGCCCGGGACGTGGCCCGCACCCAGCTGGCCCTGTTCCCCGAGGACCTGCCGGTGATCCTGCCCTCGGGCAGCTGTGCCGGGATGATGAAGAACCACTACCCGGAGCTCTTCCATGGCCAGCCCGAGGAAGCCCAGATCAAGGCCTTCAGCGGCCGCGTCTATGAGCTCACGCAGTTCCTGGTGGATGTGCTGGACGTAAAGCTGGAGGACCTGGGCGAGCCCGTCAAGGTCACCTGGCACAGCTCCTGTCACGCCGTTCGGGACCTCGGCCTCAAGGGCGAGCCCCAGGCCCTCCTGGCGCAGCTGGCCAAGGTCGAGCTGGCCACCTTGGCTCGGGAGCATGAGTGCTGCGGCTTTGGTGGCACCTTCTCCGTGCGCCAGCCCGAGGTCTCCGGTGCCATGGTCTGCGATAAGGCTGCAGACGCCGAAGCGACGGGTGCTTCCGTGGTCCTGTCCACCGATGGCGGCTGCCTCCTCAACGTGAAGGGTGCCCTGGACCAGAAGGGCAGCCCCCTCAAGGTCCAGCACATTGCGGAATTCCTCTGGGAGCGCACCCATGCACGCTGAGACCGACATTCTCTTTCGGGAGTCGGCGGCCAAGGCCCTGCTGGATCCCCAGCTGCGCGCCAACTTCCGGCGGGCGATGGACGGCCTCATCACCAAGCGGAAGGCCCAGTTCCCTGACCCCGAGGACCTGCAGGAGCTGCGGCACCTGAGCACGGCCATTCGCAGCCGCAGCCTCCTGAACCTGCCGGCCCTGCTGGTCCAACTCGAAGCCGCGTGCACCCGCAACGGCATCCAGGTCCACTGGGCCGAGACCTGCGAGCAGGCCAACCAGCTCGTGCTGGACATCCTCCAGGCCCAGGGCGCCACCCGCCTGGTGAAGGGCAAGAGCATGGTCTCCGAGGAGATGCACCTCAATGCCTTCCTGGAGAGCCATGGCATCGAGGCCCTGGAGTCCGACCTGGGCGAGTACATCATCCAGCTGGATGGGGAGACCCCGAGCCACATCATCATGCCGGCCATCCATAAGAACAAAGACCAGATCGCCCGGCAGTTCAGCCAGAAGATCAAGGACGCCAAGTACACCGAGGATGTGGATGAGCTGACGGCCATGGCCCGCAAGGTCCTGCGTCAGAAGTTCCTGGAGGCCGATGCCGGCATCTCCGGCGTGAACTTCGCCGTGGCCAACACCGGCACCCTCTGTCTGGTGGAGAACGAAGGCAACGGGCGCATGAGCACCCACGTGCCGCCCCTCCACATCGCGATCATGGGCCTGGAGAAGGTGGTGGCGCGCCTGGAAGACGTGGCGCCGCTCTACGCCATCCTCACCCGCTCCGCCACCGGCCAGGCCGTGAGCACCTACTTCAACCTCATCAGCGGCCCCCGAGGCGAAGGTGAGAAGGACGGCCCCCAGGCCGTCCACCTGGTCATTCTCGACAATGGCCGCTCCCGCATCTACGGCGACCCTCAGCTGCAGGCCACCCTGCGCTGCATCCGCTGCGGCGCCTGCATGAACCACTGCCCCGTCTACACGCGGGTGGGCGGCCACGCCTACGAGGCCACCTACCCCGGCCCCATCGGGAAGATCCTCACCCCCCAGATGGAAGGTGTCGGCGTCCGCCACGACCTGCTCCACGGCAGCAGCCTCTGCGGCGCCTGCGGCGAGGTCTGTCCCGTGGAGATCCCCATCCCCGACATCCTGGTGCGCCTGCGCCGAGAGGCCACTCACCAGGACCCGGCCTCCTCCGTGGCTGGCAAGGGCACCGGCCGCACGGACGCCGAGGACCGTGCCTGGCGCCTCTGGGCCGCCCTGAGCAAGCGCCCTGGCCTCTACCGCATCGTCACCTGGTTCGCCACCCGCTTCGGCTGGGCCCTGCCCTCCGGGGCGCCGCTCCTCCGCGACTGGACCCGCTTCCGCACCAAACCCGTACCAGCCCGACGCTCGCTCAGCGAGCGCATGCGGGCCGAGAGAGGCAGCCATGACTGAGGCCCGTACCGCCATCCTGGAGCGCCTGAGCGCCGCCCCCGCCGGTGGCCCGCCGCCCCTGGAGGACACCGCCGTCATGGCCCGCCGCCACTGGCCCGCCGCCGAGCGGGTGGTTCGCCTTCGCAAGGGCATGGAGGCCGTGCGCACCGAGTTCCTCGAGGCCATCCCCAGCGACTGGCCTTCCGTGGTGCAGGACTTCTGCGACCACGAAGGCATCCGCAACCTGCTCTATGGTCCCGGCAGCAACGACGGCGCCGCCCTGGCCACGGCCTGGGACGGCGAGGCCACCCTCCTGCCCTACGACCGCCCCGTGGAGGCCTTCAAGACCCAGCTCTTCACCGAGGTGGACGCCGGGTTCACCAGCACCGTCGGCGGCATCGCCGAGACCGGTGGCATTCTCCTCATGCCCGGTCCCGCCGAGCCCCGGCTCCTGTCCCTGGTGCCGCCCATCCACATCGCCCTCCTGCGGGCCTCCACCATCCAGGACTCCCTCTGGTCCGCCATCACGAACCTGGGCTGGGGCGAGAGCCTGCCCCCCAATGCACTTCTGATCAGCGGCCCCAGCAAGACCGCCGACATCGAGCAGACCCTGGCCTACGGCGTCCACGGTCCCAAGCGGCTCATCGTGGTGCTGGTCAACGATCTGCGATAGACGAAGAACCGCACCCCCGCTAGACTACCCCTTCGTGGCTGGGTAGCTCAGTCGGTTAGAGCAGCGGTCTCATAATCCGCAGGTCGGCAGTTCGAGTCTGCCTCCAGCCACCAACAGTGCAAAGGCCGGGCTTGCCCGGCCTTTGCACTGTTGCTGACTGCAGACTCGAACTGCCGAGAAGCAGTGGCGGCCAGGTAGGCCGCAGCGAGCAAGGCCCCAGTGGGGCCTGCGCAGCGCCCGCGGCCGTGGCCAGCCACGCGCCAGTTCGAGTCGCTGATCGCTACACCTCGGCCTTCATCGAAGCCATGCCGAGAAGCAGTGGCGGCCAGGTAGGCCGCAGCGAGCAAGGCCCCAGTGGGGCCTGCGCAGCGCCCGCGGCCGGGGCCTGACTCGGACCTCCGGTCCTCGCCCCTTCGGGGCGGCAATCGCCTTTGGCGATTCCGTCCTATCCTCCCTTCCCTTCGGTGCGGTCGGATGGTGCCACGCGCCAGTTCGAGTCGCTGATCGCTACACCTCGGCCTTCATCGAAGCCATGCCGAGAAGCAGTGGCGGCCACCCCCTACGGCATCGCCATGGCCGCATCCACCCAGGCGTCCAGGAGCTTCCGGGAGGGTTCATCCATATTCAGGAAGTGGATACCGATGCCGACGATGTCCAGGGGCTCGGCGGCGGGTCCTCTCAGCACATGGCACACTTCGGCCAGGACGGGAGTCTTGGGCAGGTCGGGGTGCAGCAATAGGAGGCACTCCAGGACGGCCCCCCGTTTAAAGAGACCCGCCTCTCGCTTCCCCATCAGAGCAAAGCAGCCCTCGGGGCTGAGGTTGGCGATCCGCACCCCGCCGAAGGCCTGCCCCTTCAAGGTGAAGGAGATGCCAAAGTCGGGGCCGACGATGATGCGGCGGGCGTCTCTTCGATCAATCAGGGCGCTCACCGAGGCACTGCGTGCGAATCCATACCTTGATATCGGCAATCCCCCTCCGAACATGAAATCCCATCCCCAAACTTTCGCACCTGGCCCACGCTTAGCCAGAAGCCTCGAAGCTGTGGTTCGATGGAGCATGCCCCAGGCCTTCCCAATCCAGCCCAACACCGACCCCGCCGGAGGTCCCCTGTGAAGGGCTTCGCCTGGCGGGAGATCTCTGCACGGCAGTGGCTGGTGCTGGCGGGGGCGACCTTTGGCTACGGGCTCTACTACGTCTGCCGCCTGAGCCTCTCGGTGGTGAAGGCGCCCCTGGTGGCGGAGCACGTCCTCACGCCGGCCCAGATCGGGCTGGCGGGCTCGGCGCTCTTCTACGCCAACGCCGTGGGCAAGTTCACCAACGGGGTGCTGGCGGACCGCCTGAGCCTCCGCAAGATGCTGGCCCTGGGGCTGGCGGGCTCAGCGGTCCTGAACCTGCTGCTGGGCGCGGCGGGTGGGTGGCTGGGCTTTGCCCTCTTTGCGGCGGTGTGGGGCCTTAACGGGTGGTTCCAGTCCATGGGGGCCCCGGCCTGCGTGGTGGGCCTCACGCGGTGGTTCGAGCCACGGCAGCGGGGTACCTTCTATGGCCTGTGGAGCGCCGCCCACAACATCGGCGAGGGCATTACCTTCGTGCTGACCTCCCTGGTGGTGGCGACCTGGGGCTGGCGCGGGGGCTTCATCGGCAGTGCCGCCGTGGGTGCCGCCGGCGTCCTCCTGATCCTGGCCCTCTACCGGGACCGCCCCCTGGAAGAGTCCGCCCCCCTGGACCCCACCCCCCGCGCCGCCGGGCTCACCCCCACCCAGGCCCTGGTGCTCCGCAACCCGCTGGTGTGGTGCATCGCCCTGGCCAGCGCCTGCATGTACATCACCCGCTATGCCGTGAACAGCTGGGGCATCTTCTACTTCCACCACGCCAAGGGCTACTCCCTGGTGGAGGCCGGCAGCCTGGTGGGGGTCAGCTCGGTGTTTGGGGTGGTAGGGACCGTGGCCTCGGGTTGGCTGTCGGATGCCTTTTTTGGGGGGGATCGGGCGCGGCCCGCTTTGCTCTTCGGAACCCTGAACGCAGCCTCGCTGCTGCTGATGCTAGGCCTGCCCCATGGCCCCAAGGCCCTGGATGTGGCCGCCATGGTGGGCTTCGGCCTGGCGATAGGTTCTCTGGTCTGCATCCTGGGCGGGCTGATGGCGGTGGATAGCGTGCCCAAGGCCGCCGCCGGCACGGCCCTGGGCGTGGTGGGCATCGCCAGCTACGTGGGGGCGGGACTCCAGGACATGGTGAGCGGCTGGCTCATCGGCCGGGGGCAGCTGGCGGGCGCCGTCCAGGCCTACGACTTCTCCGGCGTGCGGGTCTTCTGGCTCGCAGCCGCAGTGGCGGGGGTGGCCCTGACCTTCCTGGCCCAGTGGCTACATCGGCGCACGCCTCCCCTTGCAGCGGAGCCTGACGGGGTCTAGCGGTCTGGCCCTTTAGGGCTGATCAGGCCCAGTCGCCTCGCTGCTGGGGGCTGCGGGCTCCCAGGGCTCATCCATCATTCCCTCGGCCCAGGGATCGATCATCCCTGCCGCCCGATCGCCGGCATCGTAGAGGGACACCCCGGACGGAGCCACGATATCCAGGGAAGCCAGCGGGGTGACTGCGGGATCTTTGGGGTGGGACAAGGGGTACCTCTGAGCACCAATTTGGCATCAGTGTGCGAGGTAGACCAGCGTTTTTCTGGTTAAAAATCTGTGCTGGTTAAAATTATCCTATGAAATCTTGTTTTTTTCTCGCTGAGCTAGGACCAGGGCCTGATGCCCGGACCCCTATGGGATCATCACCCATGGCCTCGCCTCGCCCACCAGCACCCCTGCCCTCCCCCCCCAAGGGGCCTGGGACGGCCTGTGGCACCGACTGTCAAGGGCACTGCCCCACCTGCCAGGCCGAGGCCTTGGCCCATTCGGGAGCACTCGCGAAGCCCCCGGCAGAGGCCCCTTCGGTGTAGACGTCAGCGCCTGGCGAAGAGACCCCTCAGCGCCCCAGCACCCGGCGGTAGAGGGCCTCGTACTGATCGACGATGGGCCCCTCGGCAAAGGTGTCCAGGGCGCGCTCCCGGGCGGAGTCGCCCATGCGCTTCCGCAGGTCGTCGTCCTTCAGGAGGCGCAGAGCGGACTGGGCCATGGCCTCGGTGTCGCCCATGGTCTCGAGGTAGCCATCCACGCCGTGGCGGACCACCTCCGGCAGGCCCCCCACCCGGCTGGCGATGACGGGCACCCGGTGGCCCATGGCCTCCAGGGCCGCCAGGCCAAAGCTCTCGGTGGCGCTGGGCAGCAGAAAGAGGTCCGAGCAAGCCAGCACGGTGCCGATGTCCAGCTGCTTGCCCGTGAAGCGCACCTCCGCCGCCAGGCCGCGATCCCGGCAGTAGGCCTCGGCTTCCACCCGGTCGGGGCCATCCCCCACCATGACCAGGCGGGCGGGAACCTCCGTGCGGACGCGCTCGAAGACCCTGATGACGTCCATCACCCGCTTCACCGGGCGGAAGTTGGAGATGTGGGTCAGGACGAAGGCGGCCTTGGGAGCCAGCCAGGCACGGCAGTCCGGGCGCTCAGGGCCCGGGGGCTCCACGAAGTTCCCGATGACGTCGATTTCCCGATCCACCCCGAAGGTGCGGAGGGTCTCCTCCCGCAGGTAGTCGGAGACGGCCGTGACGCCGTCGCTCTCCCGGATGGCCATCTTCACCATGGGGAGGTAGCTGGGATCGCTGCCCACCACCGTGATGTCCGTGCCGTGGAGGGTGGTGACGACCTTGAGGTGCGGGAGGGCCATGCGGGCCAGCAGCGCCGCCATGGCGTGGGGGATGGCGTAGTGGGCGTGGAGGATGTCCAGGCCGTGGTGCTCGGCCACGTCGGCCATCTTGGAGCCCAGGGCGATGGAGTAGGGGGCGTCCTCGAAGAGGGGATAGGGCGAGGCCCGGACCTCGTGGAAGCAGAGGCGGTCCTCAAAGCCCACCAGTCGCGGTGGGAGGCTGGGGCTGAGGATGTGTACTTCATGCCCCCGGACCGCCAGGGCCTTGCCAACTTCGGTGGCCACGACGCCGGAGCCGCCGAAGGTGCTGTAGCAGGAAATTCCGATCCGCATGTGAAAGCCTCACTCCCCGCTATGATGAACGGATTACCAGGAATCTGCCCATGACCCTTCTTTTTCGCGTCGCTGACTTCGCCCTGACCGTTCTGGGCTGGCTGCTCATAGCCTCTGCCCTGATCTCCTGGTTCCCTGTGGACCCAGGCAACCGGTGGGTCAGGCTGCTGCACAAGATCACCGAGCCCATTCTCCATCCCATTCGCGCCATCGTGCCTTCCATTGGGGGCATCAGCTTCGACATCATGATCGCCGTCGGCATTTTCTATTTGGTGCAGCAGGTCCTTCGGCAGGCGAGCAACTCCTGAGGTGCTGCCATGAAGTACACACCGCTCGACATCCAGCGCCGGGAGTTTGACAAGGCCTTCCGGGGCCTGGAGGAAGCCGAGGTCCGTACCTTTCTCCATGAAGTCGCCGGCGAGTGGGAGGAGGTCCTGGCTGAGAACCAGAAGCTCAAGGAGGAGGTGCTCGACAGCCGGGAGCGCCTGCGTCAGTACCAGGACCAGGACCGCATCTTCCGCGAGACCCTCCTGCAGGCCCAGCGCACCCGCGAGGATGTGCTGGAGGGCGCCAATCGCGAGCGGGATCTGCTCATCCGGGAGGGCCAGTTCCGGGCCGAAGAGGTGATGCGCGAGGCCCAGGAGCAGGTGGTGGGCCTCGAGGTGCACCTGCGGGCCCTGAAGCGCGAGCGGCTCACCTTCCTGCGGGAGCTGGACTTGCTCATGGAGCGCACCCGCCGGCACCTCCAGGAAGAGGCCCCGGACGTCTATCTGGCGGCCCCCCCGACCCTCCGCCTAGAGGCCTTGGACCCCCTGCCGGACGACGGCTCCGGCGACTGAGCTGCCCTTTTGTTGTTCTTTTTGCTACAGATACAAAACAGGAGCCCGGCAAGCCGGGCTCCTGTTTTGTATTAGCCAAGCGCTAGAAGTTGTAGCGAACCGAAGCGCCCAGCAGGCTGATCTTGGCATTGATGGAACCATTCAGGCTGCCCCGGGTGGCGCTGATGTCGTAGGGGCTGGTGCCGGGGGAGAGCATGACCTTGCCGGCGGCCACATACAGGTAGGTGTAGCCCAGATCCAGGGTCACCTGCTTGGACATGACGCAGGAGGCACCGGCGGAGACCCAGAGACGGTCGTTGTCGGGAATGCGGGGGGTGCGGTGGGCATCATCCACGGCACTCTTATCGAGGGCAGCACCGCAGCGGAGGGTCCACTTCGGGCTGGCCTTCCAGGCGGTGCCCACGGAGAAGAAGGTGCTGTCCTGCCAGCTCTCATCGGTGATGGAGTCCGGTGCACCGGAGTCGAACTTCACGCGCAGTTCGCGGAAGCGGGACCAGGTGGTGCGGGCCACTTCCCACTGGATAGAGATGTCAGGGGCCACCTGCCAGTCGATGCCGATGGAGGCCGTGGCAGGGAGGTTCAGATCAGCGGAGCCACCGCCATTCTTGAGCCCGGCAGCGTTGAGCGCTGCCAGGTCCGTGGAGGGGATGGTGGTGGGGTAGACGAAGGTGGCGTCGCCCTTGAGGTTCATGTTCATGGAGGCGGCATAGGCCACGCCAATGCGGAGGTCAGGGATCTGGTAGGTGGCGCCGGCCTTCCAGCCGTAGCCCCAGCCGCTGCCCTTGAGACCGGCGGTGCCGTCCCAGGCGCCCGGCGTGGCATAGCCTGGGGTGCCAAGCACGGCGCTGGGGGCGCCCATGGCGATGGTGGCCACGGGGCTGTTCTGCAGGGTGCTGGGGGAGGGTGAGACGGTGGAGAGGCCCGCAGCAGCGAGGGCGCCACCGACCTTGAGGGCCAAGGCGGTGCCGAAGTCCACACCGTTGGAGAGCTCAGCATCGGCCTTGCGCACGATGACGGCAACACCCAGCGTCCAGGCGTTATTCACGCGGATGGCCATGCTGGGGGCGACATCGATGGTCTTCAAGTCGGACTTCAGGCCGTGGTAGCGGCCGATCCAGTTGGCGTCGTATTCCGTGGTGAGGCCGAAAGGCACATTGACGGAGAGGCCGACCTTCACGTTCTTGGAGAGGCTGTAGGCGATGTTGAACTCAGGCAGCGCAGCCGGCACAGCTGCGTTTTTGGTGGAGGAACCACCGGAGATAGGGCTCAGGGCCGCGCCGGTGATGGGGGCAGAGTAGAAGCCCAG
>CAITBU010000402.1 GCA_903890595.1 uncultured Holophagaceae bacterium
ACAGTCCCGGCGCAGGTCCAGGACATGCCGCAGGATCCGGCTGCGGCCCTCGCGCTCGTTCAGGCCGCGCAGGTTGCAGCCCATGGCCTCGGCGATGCGGCGGTAGCGGTCCGGTGCCGTGCTGAAGTTGAAGTCCATGACATGGGGCAGCAGCAAAGCATTGCACTCGCCGTGGGCCAGATCCATGTAGCCGCCCAGGCTGTGGGCCATGGCATGGACGGAGCCCAGGCTGGCGTTGGAGAAGGCCAGGCCGGCCTGGAGGCTGGCCAGCATGATCTGGGTGCGTAGCTCCAGGTCAGCCGGGGCCGCTGTGCTGGCCCGCAGGTGGGTGGAGACCAGGCGAATGGCCTCCAGGGCGTGGAGGTCGGTGATGGGGGAGTGGGCGTTGGAGACGAAGGCCTCGATGGCGTGCACCATGGCGTCCATGCCGGTGCAGGCCGTGAGGTAGGCATCCATGGTCAGCAGGGTGCGGGGGTCGATGAGGGCCACGTCCGGCACCACGGCCTTGCTGATGATGGCGATCTTCACCCGCTCCTGGGTGTGGGTGATGATGGCGAACTGGCTCACGTCGGCCGAGGTGCCGCCGGTGGTGGGGATGCAGATGAGGGGCGCCATGGGTGCCGGCACCTGGTCCACGCCTTCGAACTCCAGGATCGACCCCCCATTGGCCGCCACAATGCCCACGCCCTTGGCGCAGTCTATGACGCTGCCACCCCCCACGGCCACGATGAGGTCGCACCCGGCCTCCCGGAACAGGGCTGCCCCCTCCATCACCTCGGTGTCCCGGGGATTGGGGGACACACCGAGGAACTGGGTGACCGTCAGGCCCTCCTGTTCCAAACAGGCCGCCACCTCTCCTGTCCAGCCCGCGGCCAGCACGCCGGGGTCCGAGATCAGCAGGATCCGATGCCCCCCCAGCTTGCGGGCATAGCGGCCAGCCAGGAGGCGGGCATCCGCCCCAAAGATGAACTCCGGCGCCACGAATTTTCGAATCTCGCCGAGCATCGCCTCGTTCATACCACCCCCCAGGGGAAAGACCCTCCCACGGAGTGCCATTCGACTCAAGGTAAGGGAGGCCTGAGTTTCATACGACTGGAATTAGAAAAAACAGACCCTTGGCGGGAATGACCAGAGGCCCAGGGAGGGCCGGGGTCGCTCCTTGGTTGGCGAATGATAGATAATTTTCCACCCACGAAAAAAATTTATTGCACATAATCCAGTTCTTCACTAAATTCTTACCCGTGGCATCCGCAATCCCTTCTCCGTCCTTTCATACCCCTTTCTGTGGAGCCGACAGCCATGAACGCCAAGGTTGATGTGCACCCCGTCGATGAGATCCTGCCTCCCGGGCGGCTGACGCTTCTGGGGATCCAGCACGTGCTGGTGATGTACGCCGGGGCCGTGGCGGTGCCGCTGATCATCGGGGGTGCCCTCAAGCTGCCCAAGGAGCAGATGGCGCAGCTCATCAATGCGGACCTCTTCGCCTGCGGCGTGGTCACCCTGATCCAGGCCCTGGGGTTCTGGCGCTTCGGCATCCGCCTCCCCGTGATGATGGGCGTCACCTTTGCTGCCGTGGGTCCCATGGTGGTCATGGCTGGCAACCCCGACCTGGGGCTCCTCGGCATCTACGGTGCGGTGATCGGAGCCGGCGTGTTTGGCATCCTGGTGGCGCCCTTGATCAGCCGCCTGCTGCCGCTCTTTCCGCCCGTGGTGACGGGCACGATCATCACCGTCATCGGCATCTCCCTGATGCGGGTGGGCGTGAACTGGGCGGCGGGCGGCAATCCGACCATCCCGGGTCCCGGTGGCCCCATCCCTAACCCCACCTACGGAGCACCTCTGCACCTCGCCATCGCCGGCTTCGTGCTGGTCTTCATCCTGGTCGTCACCCGCTTCGTAAAGGGCTTCCTGGCCAACGTGGCGGTGCTGTCCGGGATCGTCGTGGGCACGTTGGTGGCCATGGCCCTGGGCAAGGTGAGCTTCGCCGGGATTCAGGAGGCCTCCTGGGTGGCGGTGGTTCGTCCCTTTCAGTTCGGCCTGCCGAAGTTCAACCTCGTGGCCACCCTCACCATGTGCGTCGTGATGATCGTGGTGATGGTCGAGTCCCTGGGCATGTTCCTGGCCCTGGGCAACATCACCGGCAAGACGATCACCCAGAAGGACCTCTCGGACGG
>CAITBU010000403.1 GCA_903890595.1 uncultured Holophagaceae bacterium
CACCTATGGCAACGACCCGACGGATGACCACGGCCACGGCACCCATGTGGCGGGCATCATTGCGGCCCAGGGCAACAACGGGAAGGGCGGGGTGGGCATCGCCTACAACACCCAGATCATGGCCATCAAGGCTGCCCAGTACTCGGGCGTCTTGTCTGCTTCGGATATCGCGAAGGGTATCTACTTCGCGGTGTCCCACGGTGCTGATGTCATCAACATGTCCTTCGGAGGCTACGGAAAATCCACGGTGGAAGAGGATGCTCTAGCTGTGGCCTTCGGTCAGGCCGTGCTGGTGGCTGCAGCGGGTAATGATGGGCTACCAAACGAGAAGTCACAGACTTACCCTTTGGGCAAGCCTATGTATCCTGCAGCTTACAATTGGGTGCTAGGTGTCATGGCCTCAGGACCCAATGTCGCGGGTGACCGCATGGCTGGGTTTTCGAACTGGGACCTAAATCCAAACAACACTTTCGAATACGAACTCATGGCCCCCGGTGTAGGTGTATGGAGCACGCTTCCCAACAACCAATATGCAGCGTGGTCTGGAACCTCCATGGCCGCTCCTGTGGTCTCAGGTATTGCGGCACTGGTTCGCACCAAGTTTCCAGATAAGTTGGTCTATTCGTCTCGCTTTGTCATGGGCCAAGTAGCGGCTACCGGTTCCATGCAGCAGGCCTTTACTCCCGAAAAGGGAGACCCCTTCTTTTACCACGGGGTGGATGCCATGGCGGCACTCACCTCTACGCCCAAACCACAGCTTTCCTATCTGCAGCACTGGCTCTTCGACAGCACGACGGTCAGCGCCACCAACAATGGCAACGGGCGGGTAGATGCGGGCGAAACCATTGACTTGGCTATTGGCATTCGGAACCAATGGGGCAAAGCAGACAATGTCAGCGTGAAATTGGAAGCTGTGGCAGGTATGGTGGGATCCGATCCCTACGTCAACATAATCACGGAAACTGTGGATTACGGAGCCGTGGGATCTTTCAATGCAGATGACAACGGACTCACCACTGATGCCAACGGAGCGGTTACTGGAGTTGCACATCCATTCAAGTTCTCCGTGTTATCTACAACACCCAATGGTCATGTCATTCCCTTTAAGATCACCATCACGGCCCGAAACGGCTTCGATGCGGCCGATAACACCATTTACAGCACAACCTCAAATTTTGAACTAACGGTTACAAACGGAATCGAACTACCGCGTATTATTACAGTTGATAAAACACTTACTAAAGATACGCTTTGGATCATACCTGATGCAATGTTGATTGAGTCCGGCGCTACGGTAACAGTTTCGGCGGGAACAAGACTCCAGTTCTATTCCACGGAGTCGGCAAGCCCATATGCGACAGAACCTCTTGCTTCTATTTCAGTACGTGGGGTATTTACAACTACCGGGACTTCTGACCAGCCGGTGGAGATGTATCTGGCAGAAAAATATAAAAAACGGGTGGTCGCTGTACGCCAACTCGATAACGGCGTGGTGAATATATCATATACCAAGGTTGAGAATCCCAGTTTCAAAGTGAACATAATTGATCATTCGGAATTTGTCGGGACAGGAACTTATGCTTGGGATGAGATTGTCAACGGTGTAAGAGTCTCCTTTTGGTCGAAAAACTATGTTGATGCTAAGGCCATTTCCTTTAGTCGTTTCCGAAACCTAGGTAATGACCAATTGCAGGATGATGCTTCAAATTCTGGCTCACCTTTCAATTTTACCTTAGGTGGTGGTACTGGCGATTATGCGAACCCGCAAGTGACCGCACAAATTAATTGCTCAATTTTTCAAAATAACTTTATGCGCGCAACTTGGAGCGGAATGGGAAGCGCAAATTTCGAGAATAATGTAATGCTAAATAATTCGAGGCAATCTGGGAGTAACTGGAAAAATTCGTATTTGTATTTTGGTGGGTATAGCCCAATTCAAATTAATTCAATTCTTAATAATGCATTTTTAAATCAATATATAAATGCTCAACCAAGCACATGGATGGGAATCCGTTCAGTGAGCATGGGGGGGGTTCCATTCCATCTTGAGGGAAACTTCTGGGGCGTTACCCCCAAGGTGGCCATTGACGCCGCAATTTACGATTACTATGACAATTTTTCACTTCAGCCAATTATCTATGACCCGGTTCTTTCCGTAGCTCCTGAAACAGCCTATCCATTTGTCGTCGATGTAGTGATTTCCAATTCTGCAGGCCAAAAGGTATCAGTTATAGGTTCAGAAAAGGCAGTCTTTACAGTCATTTTCAATAGAGATATGAACCAGACGGTTCAGCCCCAGGTTTCGTTTGGACCGGCTGAGCCTTACACCGACTACATGATGAATCCGATCCCGGCTGCGAGTGAACTCTATACAAAATTCGGAGTCACTGGAGCATGGAAAGACGCTCGCACCTGGGTGGGCACCTTTCCAATCAACCCGATCACGGGAGATGGTTATCAGTACATTCGTGTATCCGGGGCGCAAGCCGCAAATGACCCCTGGTTGGTTACAGGAAATGATTCCGCCCGCTTCCGCTTCGAGATCATCACCTCGGGCACCGAATCCATGAGCCTTCAGGCCAGCGGGGCAGAGGGCAAGGTTAGCCTCTCCTGGACCCAGAACGACTTCGAGCAGCTGGCGGGCTACCACATTTATCGCTCTACCAGTGCTGCCGGAACCTATGCCCGGGTGAACGCGACAATCATCCCCCCGCAGTCCCCCTCCTACCAGGACACGGCGGTGAACCCGGGCCAGCCTTACTACTACAAATTCGTGGTGGTTAAAACCGACCTCAGCGAGTCCCAGTTCTCCAACGTGGCTACGGGAACACCCCTAGACACCGTAGCTCCGGTCATCACCCACACCCCTGTGACCTCTGCCCCTCTGGGTCTTGGGGTGTCTTTATCCGCGAGCGTAACGGACAACGTGGGCGTCCAGGGTGCGCAGATCTATCACCGAAGGAGCGGAACGGCTACCTGGTCAAATCGGGCCCTGACCCTTACAACTGGTAGCACCTACACCGTTACTCTGGAGGGGAGCCTCATTGCCTCGCCAGGCTTGGACTACTACCTGACGGCCACGGATGGAATTACCACCGTGACCAGCGCTAGCGCTGGGGCACCCTATCAGGTGGTGGTGGTGGACCGGCCTACGGTCGCCTCCATCAGTCCTGTCACGGGCCCTGCGAGTGGCGGCTCCACTGTCACTGTCTCCGGGACCAACTTCAAGACCGGTGCCACGGTGACCTTTGGCGGCGCTGTGGCCAGTGGGGTTACCGTGGTTTCCAGCACCCAGATCACTTGCACCTCCCCAGCTCACTACGCCACAGCGGCAGATGTGCTGGTCACGAACTCGGACAGCCAGGTGGGAAGCCTCCTGAGGGCCTTCACCTACGTCAGTGACACGGCCTCCCTTTATTTCCCGACGCAGACCGCTGGGCAACACGCCACTGTGCAGATCCCCATCTACGGAGGAACCCTCAGCGGCCTTGCTGCCGTCCAAGCCACTGTCACCTTTGACGCCACGGTTCTCCGGGTCACCAATGTGACTGCTGGTGCAGTTACCTCTGGATGGGGCCTGTCGGCCAACACGGCCACCGCAGGGCAGGTCATTCTCGCCCTGGCCAGTAACAGCGGCACGGTCTCCGGCAGCGGAAGCCTCGCCATTCTGGAATTCGAAGTCATCGGAGCCCCAGGAACCAGCAGCACGCTGGGCTTAGGTTCTGTGCGTCTCAACGGTGGGGCCATTTCATCCACCGCCACCAACGGGACGCTGAATGTCCAGCAGGTTTATTCCGTTTCCGGCCGGACCACCTTCTGGACCGGGGGGACGGTGGTTCCCAATGTGGGCTTCCAGATGGCTGGGAATCGCACCTACACAGCCACGGGCTCCACTCAGGGTGCCTACACCGTGACTGGCGCCGATCCAGGGGACTATTCCCTCCGTCCCACCAAGTCCTCCGACCCCAATGGGATCACCGCCATGGACGCCTCTCTGGTCCTGCAGCATGCGGTGAGCCTGATCTCTCTGACGGGTTACGCGGCTCAAGCTGCGGATGTGGATAAGTCTGGAACCATCGACGCTATGGACGCCTTCCAGATCCTCCAGCGTTCTGCGGGTCTCATCTCTCTGCCCTTCCCGGGCGCAGGTTCGGTCTGGGAGTTCAGCCCGAGTACCAAGACCATTTCTGCACTGGCCACCAACCTCACAAACCAGGACTTCATCGCTGTCCTCCTAGGTGACGTGAGCGGCAACTGGGCGAGCACGGAGGTTGCGGGCGGAGCGACGGTGGACCTGCGGGTTGCAGAGGCCTTGCCGGTGGATAAGAGCCTCATGGCCACCTCATCCCTGGGCCCCCAGGGGCAGTCGGTGTACAGCTTAGACCTGGTACTGGCCTATGACCCGAACAAGGGCATTCCCAAGTCCGTTACCCGGGATGCAGCCAATCCCAGCTGGCTGCTGAGTGCGAACCTCAATAAGCCCGGCGAGATCCGTGTCTCCATGGCCTCGGCGCAGCCGATCAAGACGGACGCGGCACTGTTTGGTGTCACCTTCGACACCATTGGGACGGCGGATGCGGTGAGCCTCACGGTGAAGTCCGCCAGCATCAATGAGAGCCTCCTGGCCAATGTGCAGTACGCCCTCCAGGTCACGAAGGTCGGCGCAGGCAGCGGCACGGTCACCAGCCAGCCGGGGGCCATCACGGACGCGGTGGGCACGGCCA
>CAITBU010000404.1 GCA_903890595.1 uncultured Holophagaceae bacterium
CGTGGCGTAGGTCAGAGCTGAGGGAAGTACGTCATTGACGGTGATCGTCACGCTGGTGGTCGTGCTGCCACCAGTGTTGGTGGCGGTCACCACATACGCAGCCGAAGTCGCCAGGGCGGACGGTGTCCCGGTGAGGACGCCGCTGGTGCTGCTGAGGTTCAGGCCAAGGGGAAGGTCCGGGCTAACGGCGTAGGAGACGACTGCCCCCCCTGAGTTCGTTGGAGAGTTAGCTGCGATGGGCACTCCCTTGGTGTAGACCGCTGAATTGGTCCCGTAGACCAGGCTGCTTGGGGCCACGTCTTTGACCGTGATGCTCAAGGATGACGTGGTGCTGCCACCGGCATTCGAGGCCGTCACCGTGTAGGTACTAGCGGCGACCACCACCGTTGGGGTTCCCGTAATGACACCGCTGCTGCTGCTTAGCGCAAGCCCACCTGGAAGCGTGGGACTCACCGTGTAGGAAGACACCACTCCACCACTGCTGGTGGGCATGTTGGAAGCAATGGCGGTCCCCTTGCTGTAGACCGCCGGGTTTGGGCTGTAAGCCAGGGCCGTCGGCGCTTGGATTACCGGCGCACTTGATCCGCCTCCACCGCCTCCGCACCCAAAGAGGAGAACCAGCCCGGATGAAATCAAAAAGGCCATTCGGCGGAGCATGGTCATGGCGACCTCAAGGTTAAGAATCTCCCTGAAGTCTCTACGCAATACAAATTATTGATATAAGCTGGAATGCGTATTAAAACCTACAGTGGAAGGCAATTATCGAAGCAGTAGTGACCCCCTTGGCTTGACAATCCCCGGCCAAACATCCGACTGGAGACCTGACTGCCCCGGCATAGAGGGGTGTATGCGCGGCGCGGCACCGGGGGAGGGCCATGGACCCATGAGGGGGGCCTCGTAGCCAAAGGGGGGGGCTCCGGGGGGGGCGGAACTGTTACCACCAAGGCGAGGGCGTTGTCAGGACGGACCGCGAGGAGGCAGACGCTCATCCAGCGGGACGCTGGCCATGAGTGATCGGAGCCTGGAGAAGGAAATGGGGCGCTGGCCATTGGTTTGCATGGCACCACAGGCCTGCCACCAGGGCTGGGACCTGAGACGTCTGGTCAGTCATTTTTGGCCACCCTGGAAGAAGTGGGGGACCGTGTTGACTCCCCCCATCAAGGTAACGCCAGGCCCAGATAGGGACTGAAGATCAGGGACTGATCCTCCGGCGGCCTTTTTACCGTCGTTTTACCGGCACCCCAATTGGTCGGCGGAGGGTGCCGGATAAAAACAAGAACACCCTAGATTTCTCTAGGGTGTTTGCTGGTAGTCCCAAGGGGAATCGAACCCCTGTTCCCGCCGTGAGAGGGCGGTGTACTAACCGCTATACGATGGGACCATCGAACAGGTTGTGAATGGTTGGGGAGGAAGGATTTGAACCCTCACCTGACGGTACCAGAAACCGTTGTCCTACCATTAGACCACTCCCCAATGAGTGGAAGATCCACTGTATCAGGTGCGGGACAAAAGACAAGGGGCGGTTCTGCCGATGAGGGATCTGCCTGCGTGGCAGAGGTGTATCCATGGCGGAATCAATCAAGCTGGCGTACTTCATGGCGGTCAAGGAAGGCACGAGCTACCTCGGCGGCCTCCTGGTCACGGACACGTCCGGGATCCCGCTGGACTTCCGCTACACGGAGCCCATCACGCCCACCCACCTGCAGGGCATCCTCTACGGCAAGTCCCTGGAGCCGCACCTCAAGGAGGAGGTGATCCAGAAGACCTTGCTGAAGGAGCTGAAGGCACCGCCTGATCTCTTCATCCTCAGTGCCACAGAGCTGGCCGGGGGCTGGTCCGGCGACACCAAGTGCCCGGTGCTGGCGGTCCAGAAGACCCAGGACACCCCCCTCGCCAAGGCCGGCGCCGTCTTCCGGGTGGGCGCCCGGGAGGTCCTCCTCCAGGTGGCTGACGGGGCGGCGCCCCTGCGGGTGCTGTTCGCGACCTCCGTGGACGCTCCCACCCAGGAACAGACCATCCTGAAGCTGCTGGAGGCGGGCTACCACATGGACCTGGCCGAGCCCCTGGAGCGGGTGGCTGCGGCGCTCCAGAGCCTGGTCATGAAGGGCTCCTGATGTTCGGCAAGGTCCGGGAGGCCATGGCTGACGCCGCCGAGACCCTGCGCCGGGCCTACTCGGGTCTGGCGGTGGTAGACGTCGCCCCGGAGCGCTTCCGGGCCCGTGGCCACGGGTCGCCCCTGCTGGCCATCCACCCCCTGGCGGGCCTGGAGTCCCTGGGGGCCTCGGCCCTGACCTCCCGCCTGCTGGGGGAGCAGACGGTGGCCGTCCGAGGCATGGAGGTACCCCGGGCTGTCCTCCACGCTGAGTCTGGCTGGGCCCGCTGGGACGCCGGGGCCGAGGTGGTGCGCATGGCCCCCCTGGCAGCCCGCCTCGCCCAGTCGCTGGCCCTCCCAACCCTGCCGGAGCGATTACCCGTCCACGGCGGAGTCGAGGCCCTGGGCCGGCCTGTGACCCATCGACTTACCCACACCCTGCCCGGAACCTCGCCCCGGCGCCTCGCCGAGCCCCTGCCTCGCCCTGCCATCCGCACCCTGGCACCCAGCCTCCGGGCCCCCGCCACCCGCACCGCCGATCCCGTCCTCCGGGCACCTGGGGTCCGCCGGAGCCTCGAGGCTGTGCTGACCTTCGCGGTGCCCATCCTGGCGGAGGATATCCAGCGCCTGCCCAAGGGATTGTGGATGCGCTACAGCCTGCAGCTGGTGCGTGGCACCGGGGAAAACGTTCGCAACCTGGAGGTCCTGGGCCTGTTCCGCATCCCCAGGAAGGGGGTGGCGGAGCTCCACCACGATGCCCGCCAGGGGCGCATCCTGGTGCGCTTCGAGGCTGCTGCGGTGTGCGCCCCCCGCGTTCCCTTCATCCTGGCCCGGCGCAAGGATGACGGCGCCATGGTGAGCTGTTTTGTGGAGGGTGCATGAAGCGCAGCCCACACCGCCCCCAGTACCTGGAGGACAGTGAGACCCTGTCGGGGGTGCCGGAGGTGCCCACGGCGGTGCGCCACCGGGAGCCCTGGGAGGGCCTGCCGGCGACCCTGGAGTGGGCCCTGGTGGCCTATGCGGGGTCCGCCCTGGGGCAGGTGTTCCCGCTGCCCCTTGGTGAGGCCCTGCTGGGCCGGTCGCCAGACTGTGCCCTAGCCCTGCTGGATGGGGAAGTGAGCCGTCGCCATGCCTGCCTCCACGTGACCGCCGGGGGGGTCCGGCTGGAGGACTTGGGCTCCACCAACGGCACCCGTCTGAATGGCGTGCCCATCCAGGGCTCCGCCACCCTCCTGGCGGGGGACCGGGTTACGGTGGGGGGCCATGTCCTCAAGCTCGTCGCCATGGATCCCCTGGAGCGGGCCTTCCACGAGACCCTGCTGGACCTCAGCACCCGGGATCCCCTCACTGGGCTGGCCAACCGTAGCTGTGTGCTGGCGGAGCTGCAGAACCGCTTCGGTCTCAGCCTCCGCTATGGGCGGCCCCTGTCCGTGGTCATCTGCGACCTGGACCACTTCAAGCGCGTCAATGACGCCCACGGCCATGCGGCGGGGGATATGGTGCTCCGGGCCTTCGGGGCGTGGGCCACGGCCTCCCTGCGGGAAGCGGATCTGGCCGGGCGCATCGGGGGGGAGGAGTTTCTCATGGTGCTGCCCGAGACCGACCTGTCCGGGGCGCAACCCTTTGCCGAGCGCCTGCGCCAGGTAGTGGCCTCCCGCCCCGTGCCGATGCCCTCCGGGGGCCTGGGCGTCACCTGCAGCCTGGGCATCGCCCAGCGCCAGCCCGGTGACCTGGACGCGGGTCAACTGCTGGCGCGGGCCGATGCGGCGCTCTATCGCGCCAAGGCCGAGGGGCGTGACCGGGTGTGCTCCGACTGAAGCAGCGGTCTTCAGGGACCTATTGAATTCGTTCCAATTCAGAGGGAAGGGGCCTAGACTCACCACGATGCCCAGTGATCCGACGCCACCCGACCTCCCCAAGTGGGACCCGGCCGCCTGGCCGGAGGAGGCCACCCTGCCCGAGGGCATGGATCCGCGGGAGTGGGTGCTGGTGCGCTACGTGGGACAACCCGCCGGCGAGACAATCCAGATCCCCCTGTCGGGCCTGGAGGTGGGGCGGTCTTCTGAGAACGGCCTCTGCCTCCCCGACCCGGAAGTGAGCCGCCGCCATGCCAGCCTCCAGATCGCCCCCGATGGCCTCCTGGTGGAGCTGCGGGACCTGGGATCCACCAACGGGCTCTTTGTGAATGGGCGGAGGGTGCACGCCGATCCCGGCCCCGTGAGCCTACGGGCGGAGGACGCCCTGCGGGTTGGCGGTCATGTCTTCAAGCTCAAGCACATGGATCCCCTGGAGCGGCGCTTTCATCGAGACCTGCTGGCCCGCACCACCCTGGATGCCATGACGGGCCTCAACAACCGGGCCACCATCCTGCATCAGCTGGATGCTCAGGTGGAGCTGGCGCGCCGTCACCACCGCCCCCTCTCGCTGTTCCTGGCGGACCTGGACTCCTTCAAGGAGGTCAACGACACCTACGGCCACCGGGCCGGAGACCTGGCCTTAGAGGGCTTCGCTGCTCTTCTGCGGGGCCGTCTGCGGGGCTCGGACTCCGTAGGGCGCCTGGGTGGGGACGAGTTTGTGGCTATCCTCCCCGAGACGCCCGTGGCCCTGGCCCTGGCGGTGGCGGAGGACTTCCGTCTGTCCCTGGAAGCCAAGGACATCATCCTCGACGATGGCCGGGTGGTGCACATCACCTGCAGCTTGGGCGTGGCTGAACTCACGCGCACCGACCTCGGTGGGGGCGCCTTCCTGGCCCGTGCCGATGCCGCCCTCTACGGAGCCAAGGCCGGGGGCCGCAACCGGTCTGTGCCGGCCCCATGAGCCTGGCTGTTCCGGGTCGCATTGGCAGCGTGCGGTTGTTGGAGCCCATCGGTGAAGGCGGCATGGCCCTGGTCTACCGGGGTGCGGATCGGTTTCGGCCCGAAGGCGTCTGCGCCGTCAAGCTGCTGCGGCCCGAGGTACACCAGGATGCGGACCTGGTGCGCCGCTTCCTGCGGGAGGGCGAGGTCCTCACCAAGCTGGCCCATCCGGGGCTGGTGGAAGTCTTCGCTTTCGGGCAAAGCGGCGTCTGGCCCTACCTGGTGATGGAGCTGCTGCCCGGCGGGAGCCTCAAGGACTGCCGGGGCGAGCCGCCGGCGGCCCTGGTGCGCCGGCTGATTCCGGCCTGCGCCGCCCTGGCCGAGGCCCACGCCGCCGGCGTGGTGCACCGGGACCTCAAGCCTTCAAACCTCCTCTTCACTGGGGATGGTCGGCTGAAGGTCACGGACTTTGGCGTCTGCTTCTGGGAAGGCGAAGAAGGCCGCACCCGCGCCACCCGCAGCCAGATGGTGGTGGGCACGGTGGGCTACATGGCGCCGGAACAGCATGGGGACCCCCGCCGGGTGGATGGCCGCTGCGATGTCTACGCCCTGGGGGCCATCCTCTACGAGTTCACCACCAGCCAGGCCTACGCCCAGGTGCACCTGGCCCCGGCTGCGGCCCGGCCAGGCTTCCCCCCGCGCCTGGCGGGGCTCATCATGCGAGCCCTGCAGCCGGACCCCGTCCGGCGCCTGCCAGACATGACCACCTTCGCCAGCGAGCTGTCGAACTGGCTGGAGAGCGCCGAGGCCGCAGGCTGGGGCAGCGAGCCCCTGCCGGGCTTTACGCCCGCAGAGTGGGAGGCTGCCACCGTGGCCGGACCCCGCCGCGAGGAGGGGCCGGGCCAGCGCCTGGGCCCCTACCTGGATGCTCTCTCCACCGGCCCTGTGGGGGTTCGCCGCTCCGCCGCCGAGGGTCTGGTGTCCGCTGCACGAGAAGGCGACGGCCCCTGGCTGGCAGCAGCGCTGGGGAGCGCCCCCGAAGGCGCCCGCTTCGCCCTTACCGGGGCCCTCGGCAAGGTGGGTGGCGAGGGTGCCCTGGAGGCCCTGCTGCCCCTCCTCCAGGACCCCTTTGCCCAGGGGGATGCCGCCGAGGCTGCGGCAGCGGTGGCCCTCCGCACCGGGCAGGCGCCCCGCGTCCTGGCGGCGCTGCGGGAAGCCGGCCTGGGCTCGACCTGGCGCTGGGGACCCCGGGCCGCCCTGGGCGATGCCGGCTGGGTTGGGGCCCTCGTGATGGCCTGGCCCGGCCTGGCCCAGCCCTTCCGGCTCCAGGCCCTGAAGGCCGCCGCTCGCCTGCCGGAGGACCTGCGGCGCCAGGTGAAGGCGGCGACGGCCGACGCTTCGGGGCAGGTCAAGGACGTCTGGCAGCAGCTCTGAAACCGGCTCAGGCCAGGTAGCGCCACCACAGCCAGTAGACGATGGGGACCGCGGCCCCGGCTCCTGTCAGCCACAGGCCCCGGCCGAGGAAGCCCTTGGGGCCCTTGAGGATGAACAAGCCCGTGCCAGCCAGGACAATGAGGGCCACCGCATACAGGTCGGCGATGACCGTCCACAGGCGCTTGGGGGCATTGAGGTGCAGCTGGTTCATGGCGTAGAGGACGGGGCGAGGCCGCACGGCCTCCACCAGCACCTTCCCCGTGGGCAGGTCCACGGCATAGGTGGTTCGGTCGTAGTACAGCTGCAGCGTGTCGTCGTCCGGCTGGAAGGCGCTCTTGAACTTGCCCTCGGGCTTCAGCTGCGCTTGCGCCGCCCGCACCAGCACCTCCGTGGAGTCCGTCCGGCTCAGGGGCTGGATCTGCCGGACCTCCTTCACCTTGGAGTAGTTGGGATTCCAGCTGGCGATGTGGTTCACCGCCAGGCCGGAGATGGCATAGGCCAGGGTGAGGGCCACGGTGAAGTAGCCCACATCCCTATGGGTGGCGGCGTTCCAGCGGCGCCAGGGCTTGGCCCGGCGGGCCGGTTCGGGAGTCACGACGGACCTACTGGATCTCGGCGCC
>CAITBU010000405.1 GCA_903890595.1 uncultured Holophagaceae bacterium
CGAGCCCGATCTTTGGCTGACAGCTGACAGCTGATAGCTGACAGCCAGCCCCCCCCGCTAGACTGGTAGCAGCCTCGGAGTCCCCATGTCCCTCCTCGTGATGAATGTCCGCCTCATCGACCCTGCCCAGGGGCTGGACGGACCGGGGGCGTTGCTGGTGGTGGACGGTGTGGTGGTGGCCATCGGGGCCGATGCGGCTCAGCATCCCCAGGCGGCGGGGGCCGAAGTGCTGGACGGCGGCGGCGCGGTGCTGTCCCCGGGCTTCATTGACCTGCACGTGCACTTCCGGGAGCCCGGCCAGACCCGCAAGGAGTGCATCGAGACCGGCAGCCGGGCCGCGGTGGCTGGCGGGTTCTCCTCTGTTTGCGCCATGGCCAACACCAAGCCCGTGAACGACACCGTGGCCATCACCGAGCTGATGCTCAGTCGCGCCGCCAAGGCCGGCCTCTGCCGCTACTTCCCCATCGGGACCGTGAGCCGCGAGATGAAGGGCGAGGAGCTCGCCGACATGGGCACCCTCAAGGACGCCGGCTGCGTGGCCTTCTCCGACGATGGCCTGCCCATCTCGAATTCGTCCCTCATGCGTCGGGCCCTGGAGTACACCCGCTGGCTGGGTGTGCCCGTGGTGGCCCACGAAGAAGACAAGGATCTGGCCGGCAAGGGCTACATGCACGAGGGCGCCGTGAGTGCGGGCCTGGGCTGCCTGGGCATCCCCGCCGCCGCTGAGGAGGCCATGGTGGCCCGGGACATCGTGCTGGCCGAGCACACGGGCGGCCACCTGCACCTGGCCCACCTGAGCACGCGCGGCAGCCTCCGCATGGTGCGCGAGGCCAAGGCCCGCGGCCTGAGCGTCACCTGCGAAGTGACGCCCCACCACTTCGCCCTGTCGGACAAGGAGCTCATGAAGTTCGACTCGGACTTCAAGATGAACCCGCCCCTGCGCACCGAGAGCGACATCCAGGCGGTGCTGGAGGCCCTGGCGGACGGCACGGTGGATGCCATCGCCACGGACCACGCCCCCCACGGCTGGGACGACAAAGAAGTGGAGCTGCCCATCGCCGCCTTCGGGGTCATCGGCCTGGAGACCGCCCTGCCCCTCGCCCTCGAGGTGCTGGTGAACCGCAAGATCATCGACCTGCCCCGGGCCATCGCCCTGCTCACCAGTGGCCCCGCCGGGGTCTTCCACCTGGATCGCCGCGGGTTCGGCAGCCTCAAGCCCGGCGCCCCTGCCGACTTCACCCTCTTCGATCCCGCCGGCCGGGTGCAGGTGGACCGCGCCTTCATCCAGTCCCGCTCCTACAACACGCCCTTCAAGGGCTGGGACCTGCCGGGCAAGATCCTCGGCACCTGGGTCGGCGGCCGCAAAGTCTGGGGCTGAGGCATGGTCACGAAAGAAGCACTGGCGGCCTTCCTGGCCAGCGAGTTCCCCCAGAACAAGTGCACCATCGAGTCAGTGGGGAAGGACACGGCCACGGTCCGGCATCCCATCGGCATCGCGGAGCTGCGCCCAGGCGGAACCGTCTCGGGGCCCGTCATGATGTTTGTGGCGGATGTGGCGCTGTATGTGGCGATCCTCGGCCGCATCGGCATCGTGCCCCTGGCGGTGACCACCAGCCTGACCATCAACTTCCTGCGCAAGCCCTCGGCGGACGCCGACATCCTGGGCGTCTGCACCCTCCTGAAGGTGGGCCGCAC
>CAITBU010000406.1 GCA_903890595.1 uncultured Holophagaceae bacterium
CAAGCCGGGGAAGTCGAAGGGATCCCGGGTCTCCAGCACCGCCTGGGTGCTCGGGTCGAAGCACTCGGCATGGTGCCGGAAGATCGCCACGGCGCTCTGGGCCATGGGCGAGTCCACGAAGACCCGCAGCCCGGCGGGGATGCGGCCGTGTTCGTGGGCCTCCCGCAGGCCGTAGAGGATCTCCTGGGCCCGCTCCAGCGCGAAGGTGGGTACGACGATGTTCCCGCCCCGGGCCACGGTGTCGTTGATGGCGTCATGGAACTCCCGGACCGTCTCGGGCATGGGGCGGTGGTGGCGGCCGCCGTAGGTGCTCTCCATGACCACCACGTCGGCCTCGGGGCAGAGCTCAGGGTCTCGGATGATCGGGTGGTAGCGGCTGCCCAGGTCGCCCGAGAAGACGATGCGGCGCAGCTTGCCGGCCTCGTTGGCGGTGATGCAGATGCTGGCGGAGCCCAGGATATGACCCGCGTCCTGGAAGGTCGCCACCAGGCCCTCGCCCAGCTGAATGGGCTTGCCGTAGAGGGCTCTCCGCCCAAAGAGGTGCAGGGCCCGGGCGACGGCCTGAGTGTCATAGAGGGGCTCAGCATCGGCCCGGAAGTGCTTGTGGCCGCGCGCCGCATGGCGCTGGGCGCGCTCGGCCTCTTCCTCCTGCAGACGGGCCGTGTCCGCCAGCACCAGCTGAGCCAGGTCCTGGGTGGCTGCGGTGGTAATAATCTCGCCCGCAAAGCCTTCCTCCACCAGCAGGGGGATTCGGCCGCAGTGGTCCAGGTGGGCGTGGCTGAGCAGCAGCACATCGATGCTGGCGGGATCGAAGCCGAAGTCTCGGGTGTTCTCGTCGCGCAGCTCGCGGCTGCCCTGATAGAGCCCGCAGTCCAGCAGGATCCTCTTGCCGCAGGCTTCCAGCAGATGGCAGGACCCCGTCACACCCAGTGCGGCTCCGTGAAAGGAAATGCGCATGGCGCCTCCCAGCGGAGTCGGCACGAACGACCCACCCCTAGCCTCAACATACCCCCATCCCGCTTCTGGGCAAGCCTCAACCCCTTCCAATGGAGTAAAAAGCGAAACCGCAGATGGCGCAGATGGCGCAGATAACCAGGAAGTTCTTTTGCAGTTATCCCCTTCATCCCCTGCAGCCCTGTTTCAAGTGCTTTTGACGGGGATCAAAGGGATGGACGGGGATTACTGCAATTCGGTTCTTTGGGTGTGCGCCCATCGACGGTTCCGCACTTCCTAATACACGCCTGCCCCAAGGCCTTTTAATGGAGTCTTTATCCCCGTTCATCCGCCCTTATCCCCGTCTGCTTTTTTCTTTTCCTGGCCTGAACTAGCTGCCCATGATCTCGCTCAGCGCGGCCACCAGCGCCTGGCACTGCTCGTCGGTGCCGATGGTGATCCTGAGGTACTCCGAGATGCGGGGCTTGTCGAAGTGGCGGACGATGATGGACCGCTCGCGCAGGGCCTTGGCGAGGTCGCCGGCGCGGTGCTTGGGATGGGTGACGAAGATGAAGTTGGCGGTGGAGGGCACGCTGCTGAAGCCCAGGGCCGCCAGCTGCGCCACCAGCACCTCCCGCGTGGCCATCACCTTGTGGCGGGTCGTCTGGAAGTGGGCGTCGTCCGCCAGGGAAGCCACCGCACCCGCCAGGGCCAGGCGGTCCAGGGGGTAGGAGTTGAAGCTGTTCTTCACCCGCTCCAGGGCCTCGATGAGGTCGGGATGACCGGCGGCAAAGCCCACCCGCAGGCCCGCCAGGGCGCGGCTCTTGGAGAAGGTCTGCACCACCAGGAGGTTTGGATAGCGGTCGACCAGGGGCAGGGCGCTCTTGCCGCCGAAGTCGATGTAGGCCTCGTCCACCACCACCACGGCCTCGGGATTGCCGGCCACGATGCGCTCGACCTCTTGGAGGGGCAGGTGGCGTCCCGTGGGGGCGTTGGGGTTGGGGAAGATGATGGCCCCCGCCTGACCCGCAGGGCCCGGCAGGTAGTCCTCGGTGCGCAGGGAGAAGTCGTCGGCCAGGGGCACCAGGTGCGAGGCGATGCCGTAGAGGCCGCAGTAGACGGGGTAGAAGCTGTAGGTGATGTCGGGGAACCAGAGGGGCCGCTCGTGGTTCAGCAGGGCCAGGAAGGCGTGGGCCAGCACCTCGTCCGAGCCGTTGCCCACGAAGACCTGCTCGGGGCGCAGGCCATGGCGCTCAGCCAGGGCGGCCTTCAGGGCCTCGCTGTTGGGATCCGGGTAGAGGCGCAGCGTGGCGTCCGTGGCGGCCCGGATGGCCTCCAGCGCCTTGGGCGAGGGGCCGTAGGGGTTCTCATTGGTGTTGAGCTTCACCAGGCGCGCCACCTTGGGCTGCTCCCCCGGAACGTAGGGGGTAAGGCCGTGGACGACAGGGCTCCAATAGCGGGTCATGATCGCTTCTGAGGTAGGGTCACGAAAGGACCGGGGTCGGAAAACCAGCCAGCGGACCCGCTGCCAAGCCAGGCACCTTTGCGGCCCGCCACCGTTGCAAAGTCCCTCGATCGTACCATGTAGAAGGCCCCAGGCCTCTGGACCACCTTCGGGGAGTACACCACCGCGCAGCTGTTCTTTCACGGCATCGCCGGCTTCGCGCCCGAGGCCACCCAGGCCTTCTTCCGCCTCCATGGCCTGGAGGAGGCCCGCATCCAGACCAGGGCCCTGGGCAGCAACCTCTTCCGCCTGGGAGCACCCGCGCTGCCCCAGACCTTCCGCCCCATCCGCGAGGGCGAGCTCATCCCCATCGGCGGCCAGGACTGGCGCGTCCTCTGCGGCCACGGCCACTCGGCAGACCACGCCAGCCTCTACTGCGAGACCGCCGGGGTGCTGATCCCGGTGGTCTTCGAGCGCCCCATCACCGACCCCTTCCAGACCCTCTTTGCCATGGGCGAGTGCCTGGCCCACGTCTTCTACCTCGAACAGCGCGGCCTGCTGCGGCGCGAGCAGGATGGCGAGGTTATTCGCTTCCGGGGCGTCTGAAAGATCAAAGAAATGAAATGAACGCGGAGGACAGCCGAGGGGCAGAGGAAAGCGGAGGAAAACACATAGCCGGTTCTCTGCTCTCCTCCGCTCCTCCGTCTTTCCTCCGCTTACCTATGCCTTTTGCTGTTCTTCTGCGCAGAAACAACCCCCTTGACGGAGACCCGGGCCATCCGTAACACTATTGGTCTCATGCGAACCAACCTGTCTCTGAACCTGCTCCTGGCCCTGCCGCTTAGCGGCGCAGGGGAGGACTGAGAGCAAGCGGACACCGCAGACCGAAGCTCACAACCCTCTCCGCTGACCCCGGAGGGGGTTTTTCGCATACCCCCCACAGACCACCCATCGCCCCTGGAGGAACCCATGCAAGCTCGCCGCTACCGCCCCATTCCCCTCGTCAGCCTGCCCAACCGGGCTTGGCCAGACAATGAGATCACCACCGCCCCCATGTGGTGCAGCGTGGACCTGCGGGACGGCAACCAGGCCCTGGTGGAGCCCATGGGCTCGGACCGCAAGCTCCTGCTCTTCGAGACCCTCGTGAAGATGGGCTTCAAGGAGATCGAGGTGGGTTTCCCGGCCGCCTCCCAGACGGACTTCGACTTCGTGCGCCAGCTCATCGAAGAGCACCGCATCCCCGCCGACGTCACCATCCAGGTGCTGACCCAGGCCCGGGAGAGCCTCATCAATCGCACCGTGGAGGCCGTGACCGGCGCCCCCCGCATCATCCTGCACCTCTACAACTCCACCTCCACCCTGCAGCGCCGGGTGGTCTTCGGCCTGGACCAGGCCGCCGTGCTGGCCCTGGCCATCCAGGGCACCCAGTGGGTGAAGGAGGCCGCCAAGGCCCTCTCAGGCAGCAAGGTCACCCTCGAGTACTCCCCGGAGAGCTTCACCTCCACTGAGGTGGACTACGCCACCGAGGTCTGCGATGCGGTGATCGAGACCTGGGCCCCCGCGCCCGGCGACAAGGTCATCCTCAACCTGCCGGCCACCGTGGAGGTGACCACCCCCAACCGCTACGCCGACCAAATCGAGTACGTGCACCGCAACCTGCGGCACCGGGACCAGGCCCTCATCAGCATCCACACCCACAACGACCGGGGCTGCTCCGTGGCCGCCACGGAGCTGGCGCTGCTGGCCGGCGCGGACCGCGTGGAGGGCACCCTCTTCGGCAACGGTGAGCGCACAGGCAACGTGGACCTCATCACCGTGGCCCTCAACCTCTACACCCAGGGCGTCGATCCCGGCCTGGACCTGAGCAACCTGCCCGCCCTCGTGAAGGTGGCCGAGCACTGCAACCGCCTGCCCGTGCCCGCCCGCCACCCCTACGCCGGTGAGCTGGTCTTCACGGCCTTCAGCGGCTCGCACCAGGATGCGATTCGCAAGGGCTTCGAGGCCATGAAGCGGGAGCAGAATCCCCTCTGGGAGGTCCCCTACCTGCCCATCGATCCCGCCGATGTGGGCCGCCAGTACGAGCCCATCATCCGCATCAACAGCCAGTCCGGGAAGGGCGGGGTGGCCTTCCTGCTCGAGCAGGACCACGGCTACGCCGTACCCAAGGCCCTGGCCCAGGAGTTCAGCCAGGTGGTGCAGGCCATCACGGACCGCACCGGGGAGGAGCTCAGCTCCGATCAGGTGTTCGAAGCCTTCGAGCGGGAATACCTCACTCCTGGCCGCTTCGAGCTGGCGGACTACGAGACCCACCGCATCTCCAGGGAGCAGTGCCGCATGACCGCCAAGGTGCTGGACCGGGGCAAGGCCGTGCTCCTGCAGGCCGAGGGCAACGGTCCCATCGATGCCTTCCTGCGGGGCTTCCAGCAGGCCTTCGACCAGGACATCCACGTCTCGGACTACTCCGAGCACGCCCTGGGTCGGGGCGAGAGTGCCGAGGCCATCGCCTACGTCCTGCTCCGCGCCGGCGACGGCTCCTGCCGCTACGGCGTGGGTCGTCACGCCGACATCCTGGAAGCCTCCCTGCAGGCGGTGCTCAGCTCCGCCAACCGGGGCAGCGAGCAGGATCCGGAGGAAGCCGCCAGCTAGTCCCAAGGCGAGCCCGGCTTCAGGAGTCGCTCTCCAGGCCGAGCTCGCCGAAGGCCATCCTGCCAC
>CAITBU010000407.1 GCA_903890595.1 uncultured Holophagaceae bacterium
CCGTTTGCTGAAGCTGCCCGCCGCAGTCTACGACTTCATCACCTACATGCCCTTCCGGCTCAAGGTGCTGGACATCGTGCTGGTGGCGGCCCTGCCCCTGCTGGTGTCCTGGCTGGCGGCGCGCTACCCCGCCAAGAAAGCTGCTGCCCTGGACCCCGTTGATGCGCTGAGGGCGGAATGATCGGACACCCCCTCACCGTCACGGACCTCCACAAGACCTACCCTGGCAACGCCCGGCCGGTCTTCGACGGCTTCTCCCTGGCCGTGGAGGCCGGTAGCCTCTGCGCCATCGTGGGCGTGTCGGGCGTGGGCAAGACCACCCTGCTCAACTGCATCGCCGGCCTCGACCACTGGGAGAGGGGCAGCATCACCGTCGGAAATGAGGTCGTCCCCGTGGGTGCCGAGGCCCGGGCCCTCTTCCGGCGGCGCCGCGTGGGCCTGGCCTTCCAGCAGCCCCACCTGCTGCCCGAATTCACGGTGCGGGAGAACCTGCGCATGCCCTTCCTTATCGACGGGAATGCCACCCCAGACGGCGAGGCCTGGATCAGCGAGCTGCTCAACACCGTGGGCCTCGGCAGCCTGGGGGAGCGGTTCCCGAGCCAGCTGTCCGGCGGCGAGGCGGCCCGCGTCGGCCTGGCCCGGGCCCTGGTGCGGAAGCCTGCCCTGTGGCTGCTGGACGAGCCCACGGGCAACCTGGACCCCGCCACGGCCGAGGAAGTGTTCGGGTTTTTGACGGGCCTCCACGCTGAGTTACGCCCCACCACCCTCCTCGTGACCCATAACCCCAGCCTCGCCGAGCGCTGCATGCGGACCGTGCGGCTCGGCTGAGAGGCGACTCTACTGTTACTCCAGATCGCCCACAGGAGTGGTGATGAGCAATCCCGTCTATGCCTTGAACCTCTTCAACGTCTCGAACCGGGACGAGTACATGGCCTACTCACGCAGGTCCGCCAAGGAGGTGCAGACCCATGGCGGTCGGGTGGTCGCCCTCGGGAAGTTCCGCGAGGTGGCCGTCGGCGAGATCACACCTCGCTTGGTGCTCATCCTGGTGGAGTGGGCCTCCAAGGAGGCCTTTGACAGTTACTGCAACGACCCCGCCCTGGCCGACCTGCACCCACACAGGGTCAATGGCACCAGCAGCTATATCTGGCACCTCTTCGACAAGCTGGACGACCTCAGGCCCATCCTGAAGGGCCTCAAGTAACCGCCCGCTTGGCTGGGGAGCACGCTTTGGCACTCCTGGAGGCCTAGTAGCGAGTGCCCTCGCTCATGACGCGCAGGCGTTCCATCAAGGCCGGGAATCTTGCCTGGCTGGCGGGGTCTGGAGGGAGGTTGCCCTCAACGGAGGCAATGAAGCTGTCTTCTGTCAGCCATTGACCGAGCGTTTCTGCAATGAATCCCCGAAGGTCGGGCGTAGAGGCCCTGACTTCATCCAACAGATCATTCCGACCATCTACCACCGCAACCACATCTTCCAGGTCGTGGCTCCCGAGGAAGTCTCCTTTCCCTCGCCCCAGGAATGCCTCCAGTTTGGTTCCGATGAAACAGGGAGCTGACACCAGTCGGATCTCTGTACCGCCTGGTAGCCGATGGATGCTGGCTTCCTTGATCGCTTTGGCATACCAGCGATTGGAGAATCCTAGGAGGAAAGGTTCCGTCGGCATGAAGTCGAGAAAAAGGCCCTCCTGGGTCCAGCGGCAGACAGGCGCACCCTCCGATTGGTCATGCCGGAATCCAAGTGCCAGGAGGTTCTCCTCGAGGGCGTGGTATTCCAAGCGACTCCCGACCTGAACAATGACATCCACGTCCCGAGTCGCCCTGATGGGTGGAGCGCCGGGATCAGTCAGAAGCAGTCCAGTGGCCGCCCCACCAAGGAAAACCACTCGTTCCCGAAGGTCCCCAAGCAGAAACCCCACCCTTTCCACCATCAAAGCGCTCAGGGATGCTCCGCTCAATGGATACGCTCTGCGAGGATCTGCTTGGCCAAGTTGCGCTCCCGAACCCGCCCACCTCTCATGGCGTCAACCAGCGCCAGCAGCTCGTAGAGAGCCCTGTCTGCAAGTGCAGCTTCCGGGGCGGACTTATAGATTGGGCTGAACGACTCTCCGCGAACCACCCCCATGGGGTGGGGCCAGACAGGCACCGGTTCTTCATCCGGCGGGAAGGCTTCGGCTAGTGGAGGCGCTGCGTAGCCTGTTGGCAGGCCTCGTGTCCGCCCCCCACGGTCAGGTGCAAAGGCATACCTGACTCCGTGCACGAGGAACTCGAGGAGGGGGCCAGCGTTTGGGCGGGCGCTGGCCTTCGCTTCGATTAGCAGGCCTGCGGCATGGGCCCGCTTCACGGCCCCGTGAACCTCAGAGATGCTCATCTTCAGGGCATCCGCCAGGGCCGGGTACGTCAAACTTTGCCCCTCAGAAACCCAGAGCTTTAAGACGACGAGCAGATCCTGAGGTTTGAGCACCATGAGCCAAATATATACGACTTTCGTGATTCGCGAAATACAAAATTCGCATTTTGCGAATCCAGAATTATCCCAACTCTTCGGCGAGAATCCCCTTGGCCCTTCGGTCCTCCAGCAGCTCGGCCAGGATCACGGCGGCGGCGGCGGCGTCCAGGAGGGCTTTGCGCTTCTCGGGCTTCACGCCCCGCTCCCGCAGGAGACGCTCGGCCTCGGCGCTGCTGAGGTGCTCGTTCACCAGGCGCAGGGGCAGGCCCGTGCGCTCGGCCAAGGCCTCGCCAAAGGCCCGGGCGGCGGGTGCTGTCTCGCTCTCGGCACCGTCTTTGTGGCGGGGTAGGCCCACCGCCAGGGCCTGAACGCCCTCTTCCTTGCACAGCTTCACCAGGCGCACCAGGGTGGCCTCCCCCTCCTGGGGCCAGACGGCGAAGGGCGAGGCGAGGATCTCCAGCTCGTCTGAAAAGGCGAGGCCGATCTTCTTGGTGCCGTGGTCGATGCTGAGCCAGCGCATGGCTCCAGCCTAATGCACGGTGGCGAACCTGGACAGGCCATCCCCCGGGGCACCCTAATGACCAGGGTGCTAGGCTGTTCCATAGATTTAGCGACAACTGGAGGCATGGCCATGGTGTGGGACTACATCATCGTGGGGTCGGGCTTCGGTGGCAGCGTGAGCGCCCTGCGGCTCGTGGAAAAGGGCTACAAGGTCCTGGTGCTGGAGAAGGGCCGCCGCTTGCGCACCGGGGACTTCCCCAAGACCACCTGGAACATGAAGCGCTTCTTCTGGGCGCCCTATGTGGGCTGCCGGGGCCTCTTCAAGATGACTTTCCTGCCCAACGTGACCGCCCTGTCGGGCGTGGGCGTGGGCGGCGGCTCCCTGGTCTACGCCAACACCCTGCCCATCCCCAAGGATCCCTTCTTCCAGTCCCCCTCCTGGAGCAGCCTGGCGGACTGGAAGACGGAGCTGGCCACCCACTACCAGACCGCCCTGCGCATGCTCGGGGCCACCCGCAACCCCAGCCTTACCTATCCCGACGAGGTTCTGCGCGAGGTGGGCCGCCAGATTGGGCGAGAGGACACCTTCGAGCACACCAACGTGGCCGTCTACTTCGGCAAGAAGGGCGAGACCGTGCCAGACCCCTTCTTCAACGGGGAGGGCCCTGACCGCACGGGCTGTGAGCTCTGCGGCGGCTGCATGGTGGGCTGCAACCACGGCGCGAAGAACACCCTGGACAAGAACTACCTCTACCTGGCGGAGAAGCGGGGCCTGCAGATCGAGGCCGACACCGAAGTCACCTGGGTGCGCCCCCATGCTGATGGCGGCTACGAGCTGGAGGCCCGGCATGGCACCTGGGCCATCCCCGCCCTCAATGCCCGCCGAACCTTCCGGGCCACCAAGGTGATCTTCGCCGGGGGCGTGACGGGTACCGTGCCCCTCCTGCTGCGACTCAAGGAAAGCATCCACGGCCTGCCCCGGCTGTCAGACCGGGTTGGCGACTTCATCCGCACCAACAGCGAGGTCCTCATCGGCGTGGTGACTTCCCGCCGGGACAAAGACCTCTCCAGCGGCATTGCCATCGGGTCCATCCTGCACACCGACGAACACAGCCATCTGGAGCCCGTGCGCTACTCCGCAGGCTCCGGCGTCTTCCGCACCCTCATGCTGCCCAACGCCCCGGGGGACACCCTCCTCCAGCGCATTGGGAGCGCCCTGGGGCTGGTGGCCCGCCACCCCATCCAGACC
>CAITBU010000408.1 GCA_903890595.1 uncultured Holophagaceae bacterium
CCGGGCTTCGGCCAGCTCCACGGCGGCTTCCTCCAAGCGCAGCTCCGCCCGGCGCCGCTCCGTGATGTCGTGGTACTGCCAGAGGTGGCCCAGGTACTCGTCCCCCACCAGGATGGGTACGAAGTCCCGCGAGAGGATGCGACCATCCAGCAGGGTCAGCTCCTCGCCCAGCTCAGGAGTGCGAGCCTGGGCCACGGCCTCCTGGCGGGGCAGGAAGGCTTCGGGCTCGGCCAGCAGGGGGAGGCACTCCGCCAGGAGGTCCCGGCTCTCGGTGTCCACCAGCACGTGGGCGGGTACGGGGACCTGGAACATCTGGCAGAAGGTCTCGTTCAGCAGGGCCACGCGGCCCCCCTCGGTCTCCACCAGGATCCCGGCCTGCATGTTCTCGATGAGGGCGCGCAGGCGGCCCGTGGCGATGCGCAGGACGATCTCGGAGTGCTTCCGGGCTGTGATGTCGTACAGGGTGCCCGACACCCCCTGGACCACCCCGGCCTCGTCGTAGGCGATGCGCTGGTGGGCCTGCACCCACCTCACCTCCCCGCTCCGGGTGGGGATGCGGAACTCCCCCTCGAAGAGGGCCTGCCCCGTGTCCACGGCATAAGTGAGCATGTTCAGGTAGCGGGAATGGTCGGAAGGGTGCAGGCAGTCCAGGAAGGCCTGCCCCAAGCTCTCCGCCACCGGGTTGCCCGTGAGCTCCGTCCAGGCGGGGTTCAGAAAGGCCCAGTGGCCCTCCCGATCGATGCGGAAGACCACTTCTTTCAGATCTTCCACCAGAGTGCGGTAGCGATCCGCCTCGGCCTGGGCCAGCTCCAACCGGACCTCCAGGGGGAGGTCCCCGGGGGTGGCGGGGAGGCGGGGGTCGCTCGGCATGTCCACCCCTCTTCGGCCGAATCGTCCAGAATCCTAAAAAAAGATTTCTTGTTTTTTTCGCTTTTCACCTCATATTGAACTGCATCCCTTTGGAGGACCCATGGCCGCATCCGAGCAAGACGATCGCCTCAAAGCCCTTTCCCGCACCCTCGCCGACATCGAGCGGGCCTTCGGCAAGGGCTCCATCATGAAGCTGGGCGATCGCATGGGCTCCGCCGAGGGCATCGAGGTCATCAGCACCGGCTCCATCGCCCTGGACTCCGCCCTGGGCGTGGGTGGGGTGCCCAAGGGCCGCGTGGTTGAGGTCTACGGCCCTGAGGCCAGCGGCAAGACCACCCTGGCCCTCCACATGGTGGCCCAGGCCCAAAAGAAAGGTGGCCTGGCCGCCTTCATCGACGCCGAGCACGCCCTCGACCCCGAGTACGCCAAGAAGCTCGGCGTGGACATCGAGAACCTCTTCATCAGTCAGCCGGACAGCGGCGAGCAGGCCCTGGAGATCTGCGATCAGCTGGTGCGCAGTGGCGCTCTGGACATCATCGTCGTCGACTCCGTGGCGGCCCTGGTCCCCAAGGCTGAGATCGACGGCGAGATGGGCGACAGCCATGTGGGCCTCCAGGCCCGCCTCATGAGCCAGGCCCTCCGCAAGATGACCGGCACCATCAGCAAGACCCACACCTGCGTGGTGTTCATCAACCAGATCCGCATGAAGATCGGCGTGATGTTCGGCAGCCCCGAGACCACCACCGGCGGCAACGCCCTCAAGTTCTACGCCTCCGTGCGGCTCGATGTGCGCAGCATCCAGAGCATCAAGGGCAACACCAACGATCCCCTGGTGGCCACCAAGGATGAGGACTCCTCCGTCATTGGCAAGAAGACCAAGGTCAAGGTCGTGAAGAACAAGGTGGCGCCGCCCCTGAAGGTCGCCACCTTCGACATCATGTACGGCGAGGGCATCAGCCGTACCGGTGAGCTGGTGGAGCTGGGCACCCAGCTGGAGATCATCCAGAAGAGCGGCTCCTGGTACAGCTACAAGGACAGCCGCCTGGGCCAAGGCGCCGAGAACGTGAAGAAGCTCTTCCTCGATAACCCGGAACTGGCCGACGAGGTCGAGGGCCTCATCCGCGAGCGCCTGGGCATGAAGGCCGTCGCCGGCGCCTGATCGGCGTCGATCCGGGGCAACTTACCGGCAAGTCCCAAACGGCGGCCCCTCACCGGGGGCCGCCGTTGCTGTTGGTTTCTGAGGCTGCCGGATGCGGCTCCACCAAGGGCCTACTTTGTATCGGCCGGACTTCGCCGATACGCGAGCCGAACTGAAATATCGTGGAGAGCCTTGAATGCCCTCATTAGCGGAGCAAAGCCGCTAAGCAGGAAGGCCCTACTCGGCGTCCTGGACGCCCAGGCCGGCACCCTGCAGGTGGCGCGGCAGGGGCGGTGCGCCCTGGCCAAGGGCTGAGCCGGGCTGCTGAACCCCGGGCCTCGGTGCCGCAGGGCGGTTGCCACCGGGGGCCATGAGGGCCTTCATCTGCTCGGCCGTGGCAAAGCACTCCAGGCGGCTGATCTGCTCGGCGGTGGGGAAGGCGGCGTAGCGGATGCGACGCGGGCCCCAGATGGCCACCGCCTCGCCCCGGATCTCGTTGATGCGGGGGAGCGTCTGCCTGGTGCAGATGCCCAGGGAGACACCGCCGGCCCCCGTGAAGCCGATGAGATCGGTCTCCGGCAGCAGCACCGGTGCCCCCTCGGCCCACATCGCCAGGGTCATGGGCTTGCCCTGCGGGGTCTTGAGCATGGCCACGGCAGCGGGCCGGCCCAGGGACGGATCCAGGTCTACCTCCTGCTGGCGGAGGGCCTCCAGGAGGTCCATCTGCTTGAGCTCCCGCTGAGGGGAGGACATGGGGTGCGGGTCCTGCAGGCGGGCCGTCACCAGGCGGTCCTCGATACGCTCCAGGAGGGCCAACTGCAGGGGCCGGGCGGAGGCCTGGATGCTCTTGCTGACCTCCTCCATGAGCTTGGGCAGGAGGATCTGGGGGGAAGCCAGCAGGGTGTCGGCGGAGGGGATGGCCAGGAAGGGGTGTTGACCCTTGAACAGGCCCTGCCAGATCTCAGGGAGCAGCAGGCGGGCGGCGTCATGGCCATCCCGCCAGGGGCCGCGGTAGATCCCGGAGGGGAGGCGCTCAAAGGTGCCTTCGCTGCGCTGGCGGAGGTGGTCCAGGGCCAGGTCCAGGACATCGTCCTCGGGCTGATCCCAGAGGCGGATCCAGGCTCCGGGAATGGGCACCCCAGCGATGCAGATGCGCTGGCTCAGACCGTCGATGAACCCCCGACTCCAGGGCGCCTCCCGCTCGGCCACCCAGGCTGGGACCAACTCGGGGAGGAGGTGGTCCTGGGCGTCGATCCAGGGCTCGGGCAGGCCCAGACCCAGGGCGTGCAGCTCGGCCACCGCGTCCGCCCAGGCTTCCCGCTCCTCCGGCTTGCGGTGGGCCTCGAAGCTCGGGAGCAGGGCACCCAGGCCCGGTGGGTCGACGGGGACACCCCGGGCCTCCAGGAGCCCTTCCAGGCCTGGCAGGGGCGCCTCCTCGGCGCGGGACAGGAATCGGTCGAAAAAGCCCATAGGTGCAGGTCCATCCAAACAAATCATTGTGACTGGTCCAGTGGATTTATGCTGGGGAGATATGAAGCCCACCGACACCCTGGGTCGCCCCCTCCAGGCCCTGCGCATCTCCGTCACCGACCGGTGCAACTTTCGCTGCACCTACTGCATGCCCCGGGAGGCCTTCGGCCCGGACCACGCCTTTCTGGACCGCGAGGCCCTGCTGAGCTTCGAGGAGATCACCCGGCTGGCCCAGGTCTTCACAGGGCTCGGAGTTTCCAAGCTCAGGCTCACCGGCGGCGAGCCCCTCCTCCGCAAGGAGCTGCCAGTCCTGGTTCGCATGCTCACGGACCTGCCGGGCCTGGCCGACCTGGCCCTCACCACCAACGGGGTGCTGCTGCCGGAGCTGGCCCCTGACCTCCGCGCCGCGGGTCTCCGCCGCCTGACCGTGAGCCTGGACACCCTGCGCCAGGACCGCTTCCGGGTCCTCTCCGACACGGACCTGCCCCTCACCCGGGTGCTGCAGGGCCTGGAGGCCGCCCGGGCGGCCGGCTTTGCCCCCGTCAAGCTGAACTGTGTCATCCAGCGCGGAGTCAACGACGACGAGATCCTGGACCTCGCCGACTTCGCCCGGGAGGGCGGGCACACCCTGCGCTTCATCGAGTTCATGGACGTGGGTACCACCAACGGCTGGCGCATGGAGGCTGTCGTCCCTGCTGGGGAGATCCAGGCGCTTCTCGCCAGCCGCTGGCCCCTGGGGGCCCTGCCCCACCCCGAAGGAGCCGTGGCCCGAGCCTGGCGCTACCTGGACGGCAAGGGCGAGGTGGGCCTCATCGCCTCCGTCACGGCCCCCTTCTGCGGGGGCTGCGACCGGGCCCGCCTCTCGGCGGACGGCCACCTCTACACCTGCCTCTTCGCCTCCGATGGCATGGACCTGAAGGCCTTCCTCCGTGCCGGCCACGACGATGCGGGGCTTGCGGCCCTGATCGCCGCCCGCTGGACCCGCCGGAGCGACCGCTACTCCGAGCAGCGCCGGGAGCAGACCCCCGGCCTGCCCAAGGTGGAGATGTCCCGCATCGGGGGATGAGGACGCCAGCACCGGCGGCAGCTCTAGCGACTCCGCCAATGCGGACCTTCAAGGAACTCCACGATGTTTCAGTTCGTCTCGCCTATCGGCGCAGCCGATACCGAGAAGGGCACGAAGAACTGCCTAGAACTGGACGCCTGCGTAGAGGGCACCGGACCAGGTGGGTGCCAGCGCCCGCAAGGTCGGAGCATCCATCTGCGACATGGGCACGATGCTCCGCTGGCTGGCCTTGGTGGCCGCTACGCCCAGGTCCGCACCAATAAGGGTGAGCAAGGAGCCAGTCTTGATGCGGCCCTCGAGGCTCAGGCGCACCCAGGGCCGGAAATAGACGGTCATGGCATCGATCTGGGCAGTGCCTCCATTGGTGGTGGAGTAGCTGCCCTTGGGGTTGATGGTCTCGGCCCGACCCTCGATGTGCACGCCGAAGCCGCCCGAAGCCCCCAGGGGGATCAGGTAGGCGGCGCCCACGGCCCAGTAGCTGTAGTCCACCTGGACCTTGGTGACGTTCAGGATGTTGGCGGGTGGGACCGAACTGATGTCCCGATTCGTAGACATGGCAGCACCACTCTGGAACCGCGCCGATAGCTCCCCAAACCAGGGAGACTCCCCGGCCATGTTGAGTTGGAGGCGGAGGCCAAACCCGGTCTGACGGTCGGCCTGGTCCTTGATGCCCTGGCCCAGGAGGATGCCCTGGGTCTGGATGGCTTCGCCAAACAGGAGGATCCGGCCCACGCCCTCCGTGCCCCGCCCCTGAGCGGAGAGGGGAATGGATAGAGCAATGGCCAACAGGAAGATCAAGGCTTTCACGGAAGCTCCCGGAGAGGTGAGAAGGGGCCCCCGGGGAAACGAGGGCGACGGGGACTAGGGCGCCACGACCGTGACTGGGCCGTTGGCGATGACGATGTCCCACCCGTAGTTGAAGGGGACCTTGTAGGCGTAGCTGAGGTTGGCCCCGCCGGAGACCAGCATCTTCATGGTGGCTGTGGCAGTCTTGATGGCATCGATCCAGTCCGTACGGTTCAAGACCCGGGCCATGGCGACGGGGTGGTTCTTCAGCACAGCCTTCACGGCGAAGACCCTGAGGGCGGCTGCGTCCGTGGGCCGCAGCTCCAGAGGGATGTCGAACCAGCAGTAGCCTGGGGCCACCCGGTCTGCTGTTGCCGTGGCCGGGGCCACGGGCGGGGCCGGTCCCACACCAGGAGCATTGCCCGATGGCAGGTAGGTCCGGGCATCCGTGAGGATGGTTGTCGTTGCAATCTGAGTCCCCACAGGGAAGCCCCCGGGCAAGAGGAAGTGCTTCTTGCTGCCCGTATCAAGCTCTACCACCCAGAAGTCCGGCGCCACGGGGTCCCCATTGGCGTCCCTGGTGGGGTTGTACCAGGTGACCCGATAGCCCCCCAGGGCGTTGCCGTCCAGGGAGCCATCCGCGTTCCGCCCCCGCTTGTCCACCATGGTGTCCTGGGGAACCATGAAGCCCAGGGCCACGGTGGCATCCCCGGCGGCAGCCCCGGAGAAGCTGGTGGGGACCTGCTGCGTGGCGTCATCCGCCAGCCAGGTGCGCGCAATGGCGGCACCGGAGGAGGCCCCATCACCATAGCTGGGGGTATAGGCGGTCCAGAAGAACCGGCCCACCCCGGTGGCGGGAGCGGCGGCCCCGGCCAGACCCACGGGGGCCACGCCATCAAAGACGCCTCCGCCCCGAGCGGTGAGGTCGAAGGCACTGTTGTCGGGGCCGATCCCCGCGGCCTTGGGCCAGGCGGTGGGGCTGCTGTAGCGGAAATACGGGAAGGCCCCCAAGGCCTTGCTGTGGTCAGGCTGGGCACTGTTCAGGACCAGGGGGCGTGCCCACACCGTGGACCAGAGGTACTCGGAGTAGCTGAAGACCTGATTGAGCCCCGAGTAGCTGCGCAGGTTGGCGGCAGTGGCTGCAAGGCTGAGGGGGACCCGGTCGGGGTCATTGGCGGCGAAGGGCACCGTCAAGTTGCTGATGCCGCCGGCCAGCGGGGACGCCCCGGGCGATCCATTCACGAGGCTGCCCAGGAAGGTCCGGGTGGCCACGTCCACAGGCAGGGGGTTGAGCCCCTTGTGGACGCCCGTTGCGGTGCTGTCCAGCTTGGCCGAGCCCCCCCAGCCTGCAGACAGGAGGTAGGGATCCGTGCTCCCGGCGGGCGCCCGGAACGCCTGCATGGAGAAGGCGGCAAACGTCTTGCTTTCGGCCGCCTTGGGCGGTTCTTTTTCGGTGGCGGGCGTGTCTGTGGCGTAGGTGCCATAGTCCATCACAAACCCCAGGTCCGCAGAGGTCCCCGCCACCAGGGTGGTATCAGGGGTGCTTTCCCCCAGGTCCAAGGTCGCCCGGGTCAGGAGGAGGGTCGGCCACTCGGCAAACAGCTGGTAGGCCTCGATGCCGCTGAGCTGTCCCACGTCATTGGAGCTCTGAGTCCAGGTGATGGCCGGGGTCGCATCATTGGCGGGCACCGACAAACGATCCAGCCACCGCTCGCTGGGGATCCAGACGCCGAGCACCAGGTCCGTTGAGCCGGAGAGCATGCGCCGGGGGGCGGAGTTGGTTTCTGCGGCGAAGCCCTGGGCCGTCACGATCTGGAGGGTGGGGTCCCAGGGGGCGGTGGCGCTGGCGAAGCTGAAGCTGGAGCTGCCCACCGGCAGGGTAGCCGCCAGGGCGGGGTCGGCGTAGGGTCCCGTGGGTGCGTTGGGGATCCGCAGCAGGTAGCTGAGGGAGTCTGCACCGATGGGGGGGAGCTTGACCCAGAAGGGCAGGTCCGAGCGCACGGGGATGGCCACCGTGGCCCGGGCCCCCGAGAGGCTGGCCTGGTTCTGGACAGCGTAGGTGCTGGACTGGCCATCCTGGTAGATCTGCACCGAGGCGCCCAGACCGTTGGGGGCCGTGGTCACCAGGGCGGTGCTGCTGGTGCCGTTGTTGTCGCTCTTGAGGCGATGCAGGAAGGACAGGTTGAAGGCCTGGGTGTTGAGGCCGTCCACCAGCACCTGCTTGGTGGC
>CAITBU010000409.1 GCA_903890595.1 uncultured Holophagaceae bacterium
CACGGTGCCCGTACCCTTGAGGCCCACCAGCCAGTCCCGGTTGCCGGCATGGGTCAGCACCCGCAGATCCGGCTGCCCCGTGGTACTGCCCAGGGTGAGGTAGGGAGCCTGGTTATAGGACAGTCCGAACTGGCCCGTGCGGAACACCTGGATGGGCGAGGCGGTGCTGGCGGCATCGGTGTTGTGGCGCCCCACGAACAGGTAGCCGTTGGCGGTATCGAGGGCGAGGACCCCGTACTTCCCCAGGGTCGTCTGGCTGCCGAGGATCACATCCGTAGCACCGAAGGCGGAGGCATTCCCCCGGCGGAGGCGGGGACCCGTGAGGGCCTCGATGCCGACGGTGCCGCCATCCAGGAAGAACGCATAGACCACCCCCGAGGCGGCGACCACACCGGTGCCGCCGCTGTCGCTGCTGTTTTGCAGCGCCTGGAGCGTCACCGAGGCGTCCTGGCCCTGTGCGCTGGCACTGGCGACCACCCAGATCTGGGTGCTGCTGTCCCCATTTTCGGTGATGTACAGGGTGTTGTTCTGAGCATCCAGGGCAACCTGGCCAAACTTCCCGTTGGTGAGGCGACCGGTGTTGGAGAGGGCGAAGGAGACCACCTCGGCGCTGGGCACCGAACCAGTCTGAGTGCGGATGCTGCTCACCCGCACGATGGTGCCCGTCTCGGACACCAGGTACAGCACACCCCGCTGGCTGTCGAAGCAGACGCCGCCCCAGGCCAGGGCGGTGACCTTGGTGAAAAGGCTCGAGCTGATGCGGTAGGTGGGCGCCAGGGTGGCGGTGCTGTCGTAGAGGGTGCCCAGGTCCTTCCACACGTACACCTGACTGGTGGTTGAATCAAAGGCGTACAGGGCGGCGCCGCTGGTGCCACCGCTGGGATCAGACGTCTCCTTGCAGCCGGTGAGCAGGAGCAGACAAGAGGCCACAAGGCTGAACAAGAAGCGCAAGGTCATCGGAATCCTATCGGGTAGCGAAGAGGGCCTTCAGTTGGGCGTTCAGGCTGCGCACGGTGTCCGCATCGCAGCCCGCCTCCACAGCCCCACGACTGACGGCCAGGGCCAGGGCCTTGACGGCCTCGGGGCCTTCTCCGCTGTTGATGGCCTGGGTGGCCTGGGCCTGCAGTTGATTCACCATGCCGTGGTGCGCCTCGGGCAGCGCCGCCTTGGCCGTCTGGGCGATGCGCTGGGCATAGTTCATGAGCTTGACCATGCGCTGGGGGTCCGCCACAACGGGGGGTGCCGCTGGCGGCGCACTAGCGGCCTCCAGAGTGACTTGCAGGGGAGGCGGGGGCAGCGCCTCAGCACCGGTGGGGGCAGACACTGGGGCGAATTCCTCTGCCAGGGGCGGACGCCCGGAACGGATGCCCTTCATGGCCACGAGGCCCGCCAGCACCAGCCCGTAGAGGTCCTTGGCCAGGTCCAGCGCCGGTTGTCCTGCCAGCTCCGCCAGCTCGGACACGGAGCAGAAGCCGGTGGCCATCGACAGGAGGCTGGCCTGCCGGGGCCCGATGCCCTCCGGCACCTCCCCCGGCAGCAGGGTGGAGACGGGATAGAGATCCAGCGAGGGAATCTTCTGGCTGAGGATGCGCCACTCGTCCATCCGCTCCCCGAAGGCCATCAGGAGGGAACCGTTGGGGCGGGTGAGCGTGGTGGGCACCTCAGCAGTAGAGGCCTCGAAGTGGTAGCGGCCATCCAGCCACATGGCCACTTCCAGCAGGGCCTCCAGACCCTCGGCAGAGGGGGTCTCAGCATGGACCAGGCGCCCATCCTTCAGGTAGATTCGGGCCCGCCGAGCCTCCTGCTGGACATGGAAGCACCCGGATTTTCCGCTACGCCCCACCAGTTGGATGATATCCGCCAGGGGTGCCTCACGCATGGAGCCTTGGATAACGCCCTGGGACATATAACCTTCCGAAGGAGTGGGATGGGGAACGCCAAACCTTACCATGGAGTGCGCCCTTCCCCCCGGCGGGTTCCTGAGCGATGCTGGGGGTTCCATGAACCATTGTCCAGACTCTCCCTTCGCCAGTATTGATGACGCCATCGAAGCCATCCGGCAGGGCCGGATGGTGGTGGTGGTGGATGACGAGGACCGCGAAAACGAGGGCGACCTCACCCTGGCCGCCGAACACGTAACGCCCGAGGCCATTGCCTTCATGGCCACCCATGGCCGGGGGCTGATCTGTGCGGCTCTGGAGGGTCCCCTCCTGGACCGCCTGCAGATCCCCCTCATGGTGCGCGACAACACCAGCCCCTTCGAGACCGCCTTCTGCGTGTCCGTAGAGGCCCGGGAAGGCACCACCACGGGCATCAGTGCCCAGGATCGGTCCCGGACCATTCAGGCCCTCATTGCCCCGGAGGCCCGGCCCCAGCACTTCGTCAAGCCCGGCCATGTCTTCCCCCTGCGCGCCCGACCCGGGGGCGTCCTGACCCGCACCGGCCAGACCGAGGCCAGCGTGGACTTGGCCCGACTGGCGGGCCTGCACCCCAGCGGTGTCATCTGCGAGATCATGAAGGACGACGGCACCATGGCCCGGGTCCCCGACCTGGTGCCCTTCTGCCGCCAGCACGGCCTGCTCCTGGTGACCGTGGCCGACCTGGTGGCCTACCGCCTGCGCCAGGAGCCCCTGGTCCGGCTCCTCGAGGTGCGGACCATGGCCAGCGAGTGGGGCCCCCTGCAGGTGCACCGGTTCCAGAGCCTGCTGGATGGTGGCAGCCACCTGGCCTTTGTCCTGGGTGACCTGGCCCGGGAGGTAGCCCCCCTGGTGCGGGTCCATGTGGAGACCCTGCCCGACGACCTCCACGGCTTCGAGAACGGCCTCTTCCAGAAGGCCATGGGTGCACTGGCGAAAGAGGGCTGTGGTGCCCTGGTTTACCTGCGCCGCCACGCCCACACCCCCGGGGTCGCGGAGGAAGGCCAGCCCCTGCCCCAGACCATGAGCGACCGGGACTTTGGGGTGGGTGCGCAGATCCTGCGCCAGCTTGGCATTGGCAAAATGCGCCTCCTCAGCCGCCACGAAACGAAGTACATTGGCCTGCGTGGCTTCGGCCTCGACCTGTGCGCCCATGTGCCTCTGGAGCCCTCCGGAAGCCAGCCCACCCCGGACCAGCCCTGATCGAAGCCGCAACCCCGACCCTGAAAGGAGTCTTCATGTCCGACCTCGTCTCGCACGTCACCGACGCCGAGTTCCCCCAGACCGTTGCCCAGGGCGTCACGCTCGTGGACTTCTGGGCCCCCTGGTGTGGCCCCTGCCGCGGGATCGCCCCCATCCTGGACGAGCTTGCGGTGGAGCTGCAGGGCAAGGCCAAGTTCGTGAAGATGAACGTGGACGAGAACCCGGATGTGGCCGGCCAGTTCGGCATCATGAGCATCCCGACCCTGATCGTCTTCAAGGACGGCAAGGCCGTGAACAAGCTCATCGGCGGCCAGCCCAAGGCGCAGATCAAGGCGTTTGTGGAGTCGGCTTTCTAGGTTAGCTATCGGCTGTCAGCGGTCGAAGGAAGAAGCTATCGGCTGTCAGCTATCAGCTGTCAGCCAATGCGGGGCTCGGCTGCCGCATGGCAGCAGCTGGGACTTCTTGGCTGACAGCCAATTCGCTTGGTAGCTGTCGGCTATCAGCTGTCGGCTATCAGCTGTCAGCCAATGCGGGGCTCGGCTGCCGCATGGCAGTAGCTGGGACTTCTTGGCTGACAGCCAATTCGGTTGGTAGCTGTCGGCTACCGGCCAAAGCGGGCCCAGCCTGGTTCCCGCAACATGTGTGGTCCCTGCTGGCTAGTAGCTAACGAATGCCCCGGATTGCCCCCACGACCGGGCTGGGTTTTAGCCGATAGCTGATAGCTGATAGCCGATAGCCGATAGCCATAAAATCATTTCTTCCGCAGCGCCATCCGAATCTGATTGCCCTTCTCGTTGAAGTGGACTTCGTCCATCACGAGGAGGATGAGGGGTAGGCCACGGCCGCACTGGGGCGCCACGTCCGAGCCCCGGGGCTCCTGGGCCAGCTGGCTGGTCGGGAAGCCATGGCCCTCGTCCGTGATCTCCAGCTCGATGCGGTCGGTGTCCATGGCCAAGCGCACCTCGATGAGGCGCCCGGCGTAGGCGGGATCCGCCAGCCGCTGGGCCCGGAGGTCGGAGTAGGCATCCTCCTGGTCAAGGATGTCGCCCTTCAGGCTGGAATCCAGCTCCAGGTTTCCATGCTCCAGGGCGTTCACCAGGGACTCGTGGATGGCCATGGCGATGACATCCACGTTGTTGGCGGAGGCGAAGCCCATGGGCACCAGGCGGTCCGTGAGGTGCCGCACCAGGGTGGGCACATCCAGCTCGTCGGAGCGGAACAGGAAGTGGCGGCGCTCGTTCACCAGGCCCTGGAGGCCGGTATCCCCCAGGCGGATCTCGCGGTAGAGGTCCACCAGGTGGAACACGTTGCTGATCATGTCCCGCAGGGCAATGGGCTTCATGAAGAGGTTGGCCGCCCCCTGGCGCATGGCGCGGATGGCGTAGTCCACCGAGGCCTGGCCGGTCATGAGCACCACGGGCAGGCGGGGCTTGATGGCCTTGATGCGGTCGATGACATCGAAGCCGTTGAGGCCCTCCATGTTGATGTCGCTGATGACCAGATCGAACTCGGGCGAGGCCGGGTTCTGCACCAGGTCCAGGGCATGCGCGGCATCCGGGTAGGAGTGCACCTCCATGCCGTAGTGCTCCAGGGCCGAGTGGACCATCTCCAGCACCGCCAGATCGTCATCGATCAGCAGGATATGAGGCGGGCGTCGGATCATGGGGGCTCCGGGTCTGGGCGATTCTAGCCCGTCCTTGGCAGGAGGGGGGCCAGCAAGCCCCAGGTGCGGTCGAGGGCGCCCCGGAGGGCGGGGGGCAGCGGAGTAGCGCCTGAGGGCCGCAGGGGTGCTGCAGCCAGCACCTCGCCGAGCCTGCCAGCCAGGGCCTCCGCCGCCACCACCTCGATGCGACCCGCCGCCAGGAGCGGTGGCACCAGATCCCCGAAGTTGGCGTAGCCGGGCCCCAGCAGCGTGGGCACCCCGGCTTGGACTGGTTCGAGGGGGTTGTGGCCCCCGGCCCCGTCCCAGCCGCCGCCCACCAAGGCCACGGTGCCCTCGGCGTAGGCCGCCGCCAGCTCACCCAGGGTGTCCAGCAGGAGAATCTCCACGGACCCCCAAGCCGCCGCCTCGGGCCAGGGGGCCGAGGCCCGCTGCCAGGGCCGGCCGGCGCTGGCCAGCCGCGCCGCCACCGCCTCGAAGCGGGCCGGCTGCCGGGGGGCCAGGATGAGCCGCAGGCCTGGCTGCTGGACCCGAGCTGCAGACCAGGCGGCGAGCACCCGGTCCTCCTCGCCCGCCAAGGTGTTCCCGGCCACCAGCACCGGGTGGCCCGCCCAGGCGGCCCGCAGGTCCGCCCAGCCCCCGTGCAGGGGCGCCGGTGCCGGCAGGTCGGCCTTGAGGTTGCCCCCCAGGGCCACCTGCGGGGCCCCCAGGCTGCGGAAGGCCTCGGCGCTGGCCTCGTCCCGGGCCGCCACCAGGCTGAGGCGGGAAGCCGCCCTCCGCAGCCAGGGGCCGCCCCGGGCCAGGCTGCGCTCCGTGAGGCGCCCGTTCACCACGGCGCAGGGAATGCTTCGGTCGCCCAGGGCCTGCAGAAGGCCGGGCCAGAGCTCCGTCTCCAGCGCCACAAAGGCCCCGGGGGGATTGCGCAGAAAGGGCTCCAGGCCGGCGGGATCATCCAGGGGAAACGCGCCGCCGGTGATCAGACCCCGGTCCTGGTCCCACCGGGCCAGCCGCTGCGCCAGCAGACCCAGGCCCGCCGGGGTGCCCGTGCTCAGGTGCACCCGGTGGCCCGCGGCCAGGAGGCGGCTTACCAGGCCATCCGCCAGCAGCAGCTCCCCCACGCTCACCGCATGGAGCCACACCCAGCGCCCGGCAGGCAGGTCCGGTGCCTCTGCCCGCAGGCGCAGCGCCCAGGCTGCCGGCAGGCCCCGCACGCAGGCCCGGGCCACGGCGCCAGCCAGCGACGACGCAAGGCGGTAGCTGAGGTCCAGGGTGTCCAC
>CAITBU010000410.1 GCA_903890595.1 uncultured Holophagaceae bacterium
CTCGCTGAAGCTGCAGAAGATGATCCCCTGGGTGGCGAGCTTCTCCTTGTAGGTGGTGGTGACGCTCACGGAGTCGAAGACCACGTCCACGGCCACGCCCGCCAGGGCCGCCTGCTCATGGATGGGCACGCCCAGCTTTTCGAAGGTGCGCTTCAATTCGGGATCCACCTCGTCCATGGAGGCGTACTTGGGGACCTTCTGCTTGGGGGCGCTGTAGTAGACGATGCGCTGGAAGTCGGGCCGGGGGTAGGTCACGTTGGCCCAGTCGGGCTCGGGCAGGGTCAGCCAGTGGCGGTAGGCCTTCAGGCGGAACTCGAGCAGCCACTCGGGTTCGCCCTTCTTGGCCGAGATGAAGCGGATGGTGTCCTCGTTCAGTCCAGGCGGAGCGCTGTCCGCTTCGATGTCCGTCACGAAGCCGTACTTGTATTCCTGGCTGGTGACCACATTGAAGGTGGAACTCATGCGAGGCTCCCGATTCCCTCTAGTGTGGAATCTCGACCAAATTTGTCAACTTAATTGACTGCGGGCTACGGTCAGGGTTGCTCCGGGGGGGCCGGGACCTCGTCCAGCTCCTTCAGGAGGGTCCGGATCTGGGCCTTCACGCCCTTGGCCTGGGCGTCGTCCAGGTCCCCATGGTCGGCGTCGAGGCCGGCCTTGAGCAGGGCCCGGGCCTCCTCCCGCTCACCCAGGCCCGACAGGGCTGCGCCCAGCTGGAAGTGGTTGATGATGGTGGGTTCCTTCTCCAGGAGGGGGTCCAGCAGCTCCAGCACGTCCCGGTGGCGCTGCAGGGCCAGCAGGTACTGGCCCAGGAGGGTCCGGGCCCGGGGCTCCAGGCCTGGCAAGGGATGGGCATAGAGGCGTCGAACTTCGATCAGGTCCTGGTCCGTCACCTGCCCGTTCATCAGGCGGTAGGCCTGGCGCATGAGGGCGGCCTCCCAGGCCCCGGTGCTCTTGGGGTGGCGGGTGAGGTAGGCGTCCAGGGCCTGGGCGATCTCGGGCTCCCGCTTCTGTTCCATGAGGTGCTCAAGGGCCAGGCGCAGGGCCAGGAAGCAGAGCCGGGGGTGCCGATCGGAGCAGGCGAAGTCCAGGGCCGCCTTGAGGTTCTTCTCGTGGTCCCGGGTGAAGGCCAGGCGCAGGTCCAGCCAGTCCGAGCGCTGGCTGCGGCCCCGCCGGCGGGCCCGCTTGAGGAGGATGCCGGCCCCTTCGGTCTGGGCCTCGTCCAGCAGGGTCTCGGCCTCGTCCAGGATCAGCTGGGTGCCGGGGATGCCGTCCCGGGCTTCCCGGAGCTGGGCGTGATCCTCCGCATCCACCATGAGCAGCAGGTGCGGGTCGCCGGGGTTCTGGAGCAGCAGCTCCTGCAGGATCGAGAAGGCCTTGCCCCGCTCCCCCTGGTGCAGGTAGGCCTCGGCCAGGGCCTCGCGGACATGGAGGTCCCCCGGCAGGTGGCTGCTGGCTTCCTTGAGGAGGGGCACGGCCAGGGCGCTCTCGCCGCGGGCCACGTGGACCTGGCCCAGGAGGAGCAGGGTCTCGCCGTCCCGGCGTCGGGCCACGGACTCCAGGGCCGCTTCCAGGGCCCCCTGGAGGTCGTCCTGCTCCAGCAGCAGCTCCGCCAGCATCATGCGGGGCTCGGGATCCTCCGGGCGCAGCTCAGCGGCCTTGTGGAGGGCCTCGATGGCCCCATCCGCCTTATCCGGCAGCTCCTGCAGCAGCTTGGCCAGCAGCATCCAGGCCTCGAAGTGCCGGGGGCTCAGAGCCACGGTCTTGCGGGCCAGGGCCTCGGCCTCTTCGAAGTTCTGGGCCGCCTCGTGGAGGGAGGCGATGGTGAAGCAGAGCTCGTAGTTCTTGGGGTCCAGGGCCAGGGCCTGGCCCAGGCGGTGGGCCGCCCCCGGGAGGTCGGCGGTCTCCAGCAGGGCCGTGGTCTCCAGCAGGGCCCGCTTGAGCTGGGACATGGACTTGGGCCGGGCGATGGGCAGGATGCGGGCCCGGTAGCGGGTGAAGAGCTCCCGGGCGCCGATGAGGTGCAGGTTCTCCTCCACCAAGTGCTCCCAGCGCTCGGAGAAGGCCTGGGCGTCCAGCTGCCGGTTCTGCTCCATCTCCTGGACCAGGGCCATCAGGCCGTTGCGGAGCATGACCTCGCTGCGCTCCAGCTTGCCCAGCTGATCAGAGACGGTCTCCAGGTAGGTCTCCACCCGGCGCATGGTCTCTTCCAGGCCGGTGATGCGCTCCAGGAGGTGCTCTTCCAGATCCTCGCCGGCGTCACCATCGTCGGCCTCGTCCTCCCAGGTCTGGTCGCCCGGCAGGATGAGCAGCCGGGTGCCGCACTTGAGGCAGACCTCGCGGTCCCCGGGGTTCCAGGAGAGGCAGTTCTGGCAGTAAGAGCCTGGGAGGTCGGTCACCATCCCAACAGGATAGGCCCCCGGGGGCCAACGCCAAACAAGGTTCGCAGGGCGATCGGAGCCCGGCTGGAACGGGTGGCGGGTTTTGTGCATCCCATTTGGTGGCCCCCGGCCCATGTAGGCTTATCCTGGGGGCGCGGAGTCACGGCGATGAGCGAAGGCCAGGACGACAAAAGCAAGCGCCAGGAAGCCATGGAGTGGGTGGGCAAGGCCTATCAGCTCCACATGAAGGGCGAGCTGGTCAAGGCGATCGCCCTCTACACCAAGTCCATTGAGCTCCACCCCACCGCCGAGGCTTACACCTTCCGGGGCTGGGCCCACTCCTTCGGCAAGGACTTCCAGGCGGCCATCGCGGACTGCCACCGGGCCATCGACCTGGATCCCGAGTTTGGCAACCCCTACAACGACATCGGGGCCTACTACGTGGAGCAGGGCGAGCCGGACGAGGCCATCCCCTGGCTGCGCATGGCCCTCAAGGCCAAGCGCTACGACAACTACTGCTTCCCGCACTTCAGCCTGGGCCGGGTCTACGAGGCCCGGGGCGAGTTCGACAAGGCCCTCCAGCACTTCCGCAGCGCCCTGGAGGAGAACCCCCGCTACGACCCGGCGGCCAAGTCCGTGGAGCGCGTCAAGCACAAGCTGGCCGCCCGGGATCCCGAGGCCATCCTCTAGTCAGGGGAAATTGTGGTGAACTGGAGGGGAGGTCCTCCATGCAGCTCACCATCGCCCACAGTCCGGACTCCGACGACGCCTACATGATGGCGCCCCTGGCCCTGGGCTGGCTGGACCCGGACGGCTTCGACATCACCTTCATCCGCAAGGACATCGAACAGCTCAATGCGGAGGCCACCGAGGCTCGCTACGATGTCACGGCCATCAGCTTCGGCGCCTACCCGGAGCTGAAGGACCGCTACGACCTGCTCACCGCCGGCAGCAGCATCCAGGAGGGCACGGGCCCCCTGGTGGTGAGCCGGGTGCCCCTGGCGCCCGCCGCCCTGCAGGACCTCACCATCGTCATCCCGGGGCGGCGCACGAGCGCCTACCTCTCCATGCGGAAGTGGTGCGCGGAACAGGGCTTCGAGCCCACCGTGGAGCTGCTGCCCTTTGATCAGGTGCTGCCGGCCGTGGTGGCGGGCCGCTACGAGGCGGGCCTGCTCATCCACGAGAGCCAGCTGATGTACCGGGAGGCGGGCGCCCACCTGGTGGTGGACCTCGGCGCCTGGTGGAAGGATGCCTACGACCTGCCCCTGCCCATGGGGGGCAACGCCATCCGCAAGGACCTGCCAGCGGCCGTGAAGCAGCGCTTCGCGGTGCTCATGCGCCGCAGCGTGGAGCTGGCGCGGGAGCGGCACTGGGAGAGCGTGGACTACAGCCAGTCCTTCGGCCGCGGCATGGACCGGGAGATGATCGGCCGCTACGTGAATGCCTGGGTCAACGACTTCACCGTGGACCCCGGCCCCCGCGGCCGCGCCGCCGTGACCAAGCTCCTGGGCCAAGAGCCTGTGTGGATCCAGGGCTGAGGGTTTGCAGGCTCAAAAAACAACTGATCACCACGAAGACACGAAGACACGAAGAAAAACAAAAGCAGCTCACTCTGCATTTCTTGGTGTCTTCGTGTCTTCGTGGTGATCCTTCGCTTTTGCTTTTAGGACCTACTCCCGCGCAGCCTCGAGGCGGATGTTGATCCGCTGTTTGCGGCCTTCGCGCTGAATGTCCAGCTGGGCGGTGCTGCCCAGGGGGAGGGCTTCGACGGCGTCCAGGAGGCTGTCCCAGTCCTCCACGGCCTTGCCATTGACGGCCTGGATGAGGTCGCCCGGCAGCACGCGGCGGCCCTCCACGGTGACGCCCTGGAGGCCCGCCCGGGCGGCGGCGCCGCCTCGGGCGACCTTGCCCACCATGACGCCCTTCTGGGCGCCGAAGGCCCGTTCTACGAGCCGGGGGGCCACGGCCTCGAAGCCCAGGTCCGGCCGCTCCAGGCGGCCCCGGGCGATGAGCTGGGGCACCACCCGGTTCACGGTGTCCACGGGCACCGCAAAGCCGATGCCGGCGCTGGCGCCGCTGGGGCTCTGGATGGCCGTGTTCACGCCGATGAGGCGGCCGGCGCTGTCCAGCAGGGGCCCGCCGCTGTTGCCCGGGTTGATGGCGGCATCGGTCTGGATGACCCCCGTGATGCGCCGCCGGGTGACGCTCTGAATCTCCCGGCCCAGGGCTGAGACCACCCCGGTGGTGAGGGTCTGGTCCAGGCCGAAGGGGTTGCCGATGGCCAGCACCGACTGGCCCACCTGCAGGTCAGCGCTGGTGCCGATGGGGATGGGCCGTAGCTTCGGCGGCGTCTTGGCCAGCGCCAGCACCGCCAGGTCCTTGTCCGGGGCGCCGCCGACGAAGGTGGCCTCGTGGTGGGTGCCGTCGGCCAGGGTGATGGTGGCGCGGGTGGCGCCCTGGATGACATGGAAGTTCGTGACCACGTGGCCGTCGGCGTCCCAGATGAAGCCTGTGCCAGAGCCCGCTGGCACCTCCACCACGTTGAAGCCGAAGAAGTCCCGGCTGCGCTCCTCGGTGGTGGTGATGTAGACCACGCTGGGGGCCGCGTCCCGGAAGCGCTGGATGCTGGCCTTCTCCCAGTCATAGAGGGCGCCCCTGGGCTCCACCGCCCGGGGGCGGGCCAGGCCTCCCGGGGTGATGGCATGGCCGCACCAGCCCACCAGGACTCCGACGGCGATCAGGCCCCCCAGCAGGATCCCCCGGCGCATATGACCTCCCTGGGGACCTACTCTAAGGCCTTGGGCGCTAGTTGTAGAAGTAGTTGGGCAGCCCGAAGGTCCCCGGCGTGGTGGCGCTGTTGAGGCGTACCACGATGTCGCCGTCCGCCAGCACCAGGTCGGGCCGGCCGTCGCCGTTCATGTCGGCCAGGGCCACGCCCATGGGGCCGAAGGTACCGGCGTAGTTGACGGCGGCCAGCAGGGTGCCTGCCGTGCTGCCGCTCTGCAGGAGCACCGAGGCGGCGCCGGAGTAGCCGGGCAGGCCCTCGCAGGTCACCACCACGTCGGGTCGCCCATCGGCGTTGAGGTCGCCCACCGCCACGGCCGTGGCGCGGTAGTCGGTGGTGTAGTGCACGGGGGCGGCGAAGGTGCCTGGAGCACCCTGCAGCAGGACGCTCAGGCCCTGGGTGCCAGGGCTGATGGCGGCGCCGTAGTTGGCGGTGAGCAGGTCGAGCTTGCCATCGCCGTTGAGGTCCGCTGCTTTGATGGCAATGGGCTGAACGCCCGTGGCGTAGTCCACCGCCGAGGCGAAGACGCCGGCTCCCGTCTGGAGGAGCACGGAGACGGTGTTGGCGGTGGTGGCCACAGCGATGTCAGCCCGGCCATTGCCGTCGAGGTCGGCCACGGTAACGGACTGAGGATCGCCACCCACGGCATAGCTCACGGGGGCGTTAAAGGTGCCGGTGCTGGTCTGGATGAAGACCAGCACGCTGGGGGCGCCGCTGGCAGCCACGACGATGTCCATCCGGCCATCGCCATTGAGGTCACCCACGGCCACATCCAGAGGCGTGCGGCTCGGGGTGGCCAGCACGGTGGCGGCCAGGAAGTACCCGGGACGGGTGGCATCTGCCAGGCGGACCGAGACGGTGCGATCCCAGGCGTTGGCCACCACCAGGTCGGGGCGGCCGTCGCCATTCACGTCCGCCAGGACGAGGTTGGCGGGCCCAGTCCCCACGCCAAAGCGGGTGGGAATGGCAAAGGTGCCGGCGGGTCCCTGGAGGCGGGTGGACACGTAGCCCTGGGTGGGTGCGCCGTCCACGTCCATGGACACCAGGCCCAGGATGTCCGGGATGCCGTTGGCGTCGATGTCGGCCACGGCAATGCCGTTCACCAGGTAGCTGCTGACGGGGTGCTGGGACTCGTGCGAACCCGAGCAGCCGAGCAGGGCCAGGAGGCCGAGGGAACTGAGGAGCAGGGAGGGGGTGGGACGCATGGAAACTCCTTGAGCAAGTGCTCGTCAAGGGTGGGCGATGGAGCCTTCCCACGCAAGGGCGCAGGAATTGGACCCGTTCGGATGGGGGCGGGTTGAGGGGCTGATATCCCCAATGGCGACATGTTTATAGCGGTCTGTCCCAGGGGCTCAAGAGGGGGCTGGATGGGTCCGGTCCAGCAGGTGGGCGACCCCCAGGGCGTAGTAGTCCAAGAGGGGGGCCTTGTGGGGTGGCAGCACCAGGTGGCCGTCCACCTGCAGCAGGATGCGTCGCAGCAGGAGCACCCGCAGGCCCACCTCAAAGGTCCGCTGGAAGGAGCCCCGGGGTAGGTGGAGGGGCAGGCCCTGCTCCTGGGCCCGGGCCAGGGTCTCCAACACCTGGTCCCGCAGGAGGGCCTTGCCAGGGGCTGTCTCGCCCTGGTTGCGGTAGACCCAGGCCACGGCAGCGACGGGCGTGATGGGCACCTCGTTGCCCACGGCCTTCAGCAGGTCGTCGGCGAAGGCTTCCAGGAGGGGGCGCCGGGTGTCCCAGTCCATGGCCCGCAGGTCGGCACCCTGCAGGGCTGAGGCTGCGTGGATGGGCAGGCCGAAGTTGGCCACCGCATAGCCGAAGCGGTGGAAGCGCCCCGTGGCGCCCCGCCACACCAGGCCCAGCAGCCAGAGGGAGGTCCGGCGTAGCAGGTCCAGGGGCCCGCGCTTGGGCTTGCCCAGGCCCTCCCGCACCAGGTTGCTATCCTCCACCACCCGGTCGTAGTTGATGCCCACGGGAATGAACACCAGATCCTTGGCCCCGGCCCGCAGCATGTAGTCCAGCAGACCCAGCTTGGGGGGCTGGAGCCGGCCATCTCGACTCAGGCCGCCCTCCAGGAAGATGCCCTGGGTGGTGCCCTGGGCCACGGCCCGCTGGACGTAGCGCTCCAGGACGGCGTGGTAGAGGGGATCCCGGAAGCGGCGCCGCACGAAGAAGGAGCCGAAGCTGCGGAACAGCTTCTCCAGGGGCCAGACCCGGGCCCACTCGCCCACGGCGTAGGAGATGGACACCCGGTTGGACAGCAGGAAGGCCACCAGCAGGTAGTCCGCGTTGCTCCGGTGGTTCATCACGTACACGACGGAAGCGTCCCGGGGGATGCGATTCAGCGCAGCTTCTGCACTGCGCCCGATGCGCACCCGGTAGCAGCTGCGCAGCAGCCAGCCCGCCAGCCCCTTGCCGTAGCGGTACGTGGTGATGAGGTTGAAGCTGGGGATGATCTCATCCAGGTAGAGGCTCACGTCCGCCAGGAAGCTCGCCTCCTCCCGGCCGCTCTCCCGGGCCAGATCGGTCACCCGGGTGCGGAGGTCGGGGTCCGCCAGCAGCTCGTCCTTCAGGCGCTGCTTGCGGGTGACCGTGACGGGGTTGAGCCGAAAACCCATCTCCCGCCGGGTGCGCAGGGCATGGCGCCAGGACCAGCGGCGAAACCAGCGGCGCCCGAAGCGCCGCAGCAGGAGCAGGGCCACAAGGACCCCCGCCGCCAGGGCCAGCCACACAAGTTTGGGAGTCATGCGCAGAGTATGGCCCTGTCTTGGTGAAAAGCACTTGAAACAGGGATGAAGGGGATGAAGGGGATAACCGCAATAGCCTTAACCACTGATGAAAAGGACCAGTGCAGGGTTAACCACAAAGAACACAAAGGGCACAAAGATGAGAGGGGCCGCCTTGCCTTTGCCGTTAATTCCCCTTCATCCCCTTCATCCCTGTTCTCTTGTTTTTTGCCCTGCTTTGCACAGCTTTCCTCCGCTGCTCCGCTCTCCTCAGCGTCCCTTCTTTTTTTTCTGTGGGCCCAGGTTCTGCCGCCCCAAACCGGAGCTACTCAAACCGCAGGGCCTCGATGGGGTCGAGCTTGCTGGCTTTGGCGGCGGGGTAGAGGCCGAAGATGACGCCGATGGCGGCGGGTACGGCGAAGGCGCTGACCACGGCCCAGAGGGGGATGCGGCCCACGGTGCCCAGCAGGGCCTTGCCGAGGATGGCGCCCAGACCGTAGCCCAGCACGATGCCCACGGTGCCACCGAAGACGGACAGCAGCGCCGCCTCGATGAGGAACTGCAGCATCACGTCCCGGCGCTTGGCACCCACGGCCTTGCGGATGCCGATCTCGCGGGTGCGCTCGGTGACGCTCACCAGCATGATGTTCATGATGCCGATGCCGCCCACC
>CAITBU010000411.1 GCA_903890595.1 uncultured Holophagaceae bacterium
CTCGCGCACCGCCGCCACCTCGCCGGCGATGCCATGGCGCTTGGCCAGGGCCTCCATCTTGGCGGCGTCGACCTTGTCGATGACCCAGAGGAAGCCGCGATCCTCGGTGGTGTTCTCACCCGCAGGACGGATGTCCCGCAGACGCTCTGCACTGAGCTGGCGCACGACGGCGTTGCCCGTGCCCCCCTCGGTGGCGTTGACGCCCACCAGGTAGAGGTTCGGCGTGAGCTGGGTGAAGGAGAAGCCCTGCACACTCACATCCGCCTGGTGCTCGGTCATGAAGTCCTGGGCGGCCACGCGTAGCTGCTCCAGCACTGCTGGGCTGGGGGGCTGCAGCTCTTCCCGCTGGCGGCGGGTGGCCTCCTCCTGCTGGGCCTTGCGGGTGCGCTCAGCCTCCTGGCGGCCGCAGCCCATGTAGGACGCAGAGAGGGCCAGCATCAGGATGCCGGGGACCTGCAGGGAGCGGTGGAACGAACGCTGACTCACGGGGGACGCCTTGAGGCCCGGCGCGGGCCGGGGAGGATGGAGTTCAGACCTTACCGCCGCCGACCCTTTCAATGTGGGCACCCACCGCCTGGAGCTTTTTCTCCAGCCCGGCGTAGCCACGGTCCAGGTGGTAGATGCGGTCCACCACCGTCTCGCCCTGGGCCACGAGGCCGGCGATGACGAGGGCGGCGCTGGCCCGGAGGTCCGTGGCCATCACCGTGCAGCCCGTCAGGTCGGCGGGCCCCGCCACGATGGCCGTGTGGCCGTCGGTGCGCAGGCTGGCACCCAGGCGCTCGAGCTCCATGGCGTGCTGGAAGCGGTTCTCGAAGATGCCCTCGTTGATCACGCTGATGCCGCTGGCCTGGGTCAGGACGGCCATCACCTGGGCCTGCAGGTCCGTGGGGAAGCCCGGGTAGGGCAGGGTGGTCACGTCCTTGGAGCGCAGCTTCTGGCCGGGCTCCCGCTGAATGCGGAGCTGGCGGCCGTCCTGGCCCTCGCGCTCGGTGATGACGCAGCCGGCGCGCTCCAGGAGGTCCAGCAGGGACCGCAGGTGCTCGGGCTCGCAGCGGTCCAGCACCACGTCGCCACAGGCGGCGGCCACGGCGCAGAGGTAGGTGCCGGCCTCGATGCGGTCCGGGATGACGGCATGGGTGCAGCCGTGGAGGGCGGTGCAGCCCGTGACCGTGAGGGTGCCGGTGCCGATGCCTTCGATGGCGGCGCCCATCTTCACCAGCAGGTTCGCCAGGTCGCCGATCTCGGGCTCCTGGGCAGCATTGCGCAGCACCGAGGTGCCCTCCGCCAGGGTCGCCGCCATGAGGATGTTCTCGGTGGCCCCCACGCTGACCTTCTCGAAGGTGTGGTCGATGGCCTTGAGGCGGCCCTGCACGGAGGCGTGGATGTAGCCGTGGCTGATCTCGATGCTGGCCCCCATGCGCTCCAGGGCCTCCAGGTGCAGGTTCACCGGGCGGGCGCCGATGGCGCAGCCGCCGGGTAGGCTCACGGTGGCCTTCCCGAAGCGGGCGAGCAGCGGCCCCAGCACCAGGATGGAGGCGCGCATGGTCTTGACCAGGTCGTAGGGGGCCTTCGGGTCGTCGCTGCCGGCGCAGGCCAGACGGGCGGTCAGCTCGAAGCCCTCGCCTTCGGGTTCCAGGGAGGCTTCGGTCCCGAGGGCCGCCAGCACCTTCACCATGGTGCGGATGTCGGCCACCGCCGGCAGGTTGGTCAGCTCGACCTGCTCGGCGGTCAGCAGGGCTGCCGCCAGGCAGGGCAGGGCTGCATTCTTGGCACCCGACACCCGGATGCGCCCCCGCAGGGGATGGCCACCTTGGATCACCAGTCTGTCCATCGAATCTCCCGCCCTCCAGCGTAGCCCATCCGGCCCGGAGACTGGGTCTCCACGCTTTTCCTGTAGGAATTCTCGGCATTGGCCTGAAAATCCCCCCATGTCGCATCCCGTGATGAGCCCCTCCTGTGGCACCCCGCTGCTCCGCTACGTGGGGGACCGGATGGTCTTTCGCCTGGCGCATCCCCAGCCTGGGGCCCAGGGCTGGCGGGCCTTTCTGCGGACCAACCTGACCCGGGGCCGTCGCATGCGGGAGGAGACCCTGGCCCTGCTGGGGGAGCGTCTGCGGGATCCGGCTGGTTCCTCCTGGCGGGATATTCCGCTGCGGGAGGATGGGGACGGCTGGCACCTGGACCTGGCCCTCACGGAGGCGGGCCCCTTCCGGGCCAAGGCCTACTGCGTGGATCCGGAGGGCCGCCAGCACTGGCCCGAGGGCGAGGACGTGGGCCTGGCGGTGCACCCGGACCGCCTGCGCACCGGCAACACCATCTACTGCGCCTTCCCCCGCATGTTCGGTGGTGCCGCCAGCCGTCAGCGCCCCGACCTGGCACCGGCCGTGGCCGCCCTGGATGCGGCGGGCTATGCGGTCATTCCCCCCTCGGGCACCCTGCGGGACCTGACCGCCGCTGTGCCCCACATCCTGGACGGCCTGGGCTGCCGGTTCCTCCACCTGCTGCCCGTGGGCCCCGTGCCCACCACCTTTGCCCGCATGGGCCGCTTCGGCAGCCCCTACGCCCAGCTGGACCTCACGGCCATCGACCCGGCCCTGGTGGAGCTGGACAAGCGCACCACCGCAGAGGACCAGTTCCGGGAGCTGACCTCGGCGGTCCACCAGCGCGGTGGGCAGGTCCTCCTGGACATCCTGGTGAACCACACGGGCTGGGGCAGCCGCCTGCTGGAAAACCGGCCGGACTGGTTCTGCCGCAATGCCGATGGCACCTTCCACAGCCCCGGCGCCTGGGGCACCACCTGGGAGGACCTGGTGGAGCTGGACCAGGGCAGCCCGGCCCTGTGGGACACTGTGGCCCGGGCCCTGATCATCTGGTGCGAGCGGGGCGTGGACGGCTTCCGCTGCGATGCGGGCTACATGGTGCCCCTGCCGGCCTGGCAGTACATCACCGCCAAGGTCCACCAGGCCTATCCCGAGGCGATCTTCCTGCTGGAGGGCCTGGGCGGCGCCTGGGAGGCCACGGACACGCTCCTGGCCCGGGGGGGCATGCACTGGGCCTACTCGGAGCTCTTCCAGAACTACGCCCCCACGGACGTGGCCCCCTACCTGGATCACTGCTTCCGGGCCGGGGCCCGCACGGGGCTCCTGGTCCACTACAGCGAGACCCACGACAACCAGCGCCTAGCACAGCGGGGGGCCGCCTGGTCCCTGCTGCGGAACCGCCTCTGCGCCCTGACCAGCCAGAGCGGGGGCTTCGGCTTCACCTGCGGGGCGGAGTGGCTGGCGGTGGACAAGGTGGACGTCCACGAGGCCCGGGACCTGGCCTGGGGCGCTGAGCCCAACCTGGTGCCGGAGCTGGCGGCGCTGAACCGACTGATCTCGGACCATCCCTGCTTCTTCGATGGGGCCCAGGTGCGCCGGGTGAGCGGACCCGCCGACCCAGTGCTGGCCCTGCTGCGGACCTCTGCCGAGGGCCTGGATCAGGTCCTGGTGCTGGTAAACCTGGATGCGGCAGCCGCCCAGGTCTGTCCGGTGGCGGGACCGGACTGGGAGGGCATCGGCAAGGGCTGCGTGGACCTGCTGGGTCAGACCATTCCCCGAGGCAAAGCCCTGCCGGGCGGTGGCCGGGCCCTGACCCTGAAGGCCGGCGCGAGCTACTGTCTGGCGGCTCAGGCGGAGCCCTCCGGTCTGGCTGGCGAGGCCTATCGGCGCAACCGGGCCCTGGCGGCCTGGGCCCTCCAGGCCCTGGCGGCGGTCCATCCCGCCGAGGCCCTGGGCCCCTGCGACTGGCGGGGACTTGCCGCCCGGGTGGAGCGGGACCCTGCGGCCTTCCTGGCGGCGCTGCCGCACCTGGACCCGGTCCAGCTGGCCCATGGCCTCCTGGAGCCCCTGGACGCCGCCCTGGCCAAGGGAGCCTTCCCCCGGGTGACGCCCTGGGCGACGGGTGATGCCCGCCGGGTGACCCTGGTCCCACCCGGCCACTGGCTGCTGCTGGCCGACCCCGGCCCCTTCGAGGCCACCCTCACCCTGCCGGGACGGCCCGACCTGCACCTGCGCAGCGTGGCGGCCGGTGCTGCGTGGATTGCCACCGTGCCCCCGAACCTGAGCCGTGTGGGGGAGGGCACCCTCCTCCTGCGCCGCCACCGGGTGGGCCTCGAGGTTCTCCGGGCCGCCCTCCGCTTCCTGCCCACGGAGCCTGCCAGCGCAGCGACCCAGGCGCCTGCGGGCCTGGCCCTCCTCACCAACGGCCGGGGCGGCATGGCCCGCCTGCAGGCGGACCTGGGGGCCATCGCCTCGAAGTACGACTGCCTCCTGGCGGCGAACCTCCACCCCACCGCCCCCTCGGACCGGCATGTGCTGGCCAAGCGCCTGCGGGCCTGGGTGAATGCGGACGGCTTCATCACCGCCCTGGATGGCCTCAACCTGGTGCGCTTCGAGGCCGGTCCCCCGGTCCGGTGGACCTTCCACGCCAGCGCCGGGGACGGCCGCCGGGTGGAGGTGGGTCTGGAGGCCTGGATGCTCCCGGACCAGAACGCCGTGAGCCTGCGCTGGACCCGCCCCGCAGGGACAGGTGAGGCCGCCGACCTGCCCCCGGAGCGCCAGGTGCGCCTGACGGTGCGCCTGGACCTGGAGGACCGCTCCTTCCACGGGGAGACGCACCTGGATCAAGGCCTGGAGGCCCACTTCCAGGCCACCACCACCCTGCTGCCGAAGGCTCCGGGGTTCTGCTTCGCCCCGGCCCCCGGCCGCCAGCTGACCGCCTGGGCGGATGCCGGGACCTACCATCCGGAGCCCGAGTCCAGCCGGGGCATCCCCCATCCCATCGAGGCCTCCCGGGGCCTGGCGGCCTCCGGGGATGCCTGGAGTCCGGGCTGGTTCGACCTGGACCTGCCACCGGGAGCCGCCATCCGCATGGCCCTCTCCGCCGAAGCGACCCCTTCGGACGGGCCCCCAGCCCCCACGGCACCATCCTCCACGGGCTTCCAGGGCCGCCTGACCCTGGCCCTCGAGGCCTTCCTTGCCCGCCGGGAGGCCGGCCTCACGGTCATCGCCGGGTATCCCTGGTTCCTGGACTGGGGGCGGGACACCCTCATCGCCTGCCGGGGCCTGCTGGCCGCGGGCTGGTCCGAGGATGCGGGCCTCATCCTCCGCACCTTCGCCGCCCTGGAGCGGGAGGGCACCCTGCCCAACATGCTGGGGGCCGACAGCACCGCGGACCGCGATACCTCGGACGCCCCCCTCTGGCTGGCCGTGGCCTGCGAAGAGGCCGTGGCGCAGCTGGGACCAGCTTTCCTTCAGGCCGACGCCGGGGGACGCACCGTGGCAGAAGTCCTCACGTCCCTGGGCGAGCACCTGCGTCTGGGCGCCCCCAATGGAGTCTGCATGGACCTGGCTTCCGGCCTGCTCTGGAGCCCGGCCCACTTCACCTGGATGGACACCCGCTACCCCATGGGCACGCCCCGGGAGGGCTACCCCGTGGAGATCCAGGCCCTGTGGATCCGCCTCCTGCGCTTGTTGGACCGCACCGGTGCTCCCAGCGATGGAGAGCCCTGGGCCACCACGGCCGCCCGAGCGGAGGCCTCCCTGGCGGCCTTCTGGCTGGAAGACCGGGGCTGGTTCGCCGATGTCCTCCTGGCCCCCGCCGGCACCCCTGCGGCTCAGGCCGAGGTGTGCGACCACCTGCGGCCCAATCAGCTGCTGCTGGTGGCCCTGGACCTGGTGACGGGCGACCGGGCCCGGCGATCCGTGGCAGCCTGTGCCCGGCACCTGCTGGTGCCGGGGGGCCTCCGCAGCCTGGCGCCCCTGCCGGTGACCTCGCCTCTGCCCATCCCGGCACCCTGGGGGGGCACCCTCAATGAGCCCCTCAGCCCCTACTGGGGCCGCTACGAGGGCGACGAGGACACCCGCCGCAAGCCCGCCTACCACAACGGCACCGCCTGGGTCTGGCCGCTGCCCCTCCTCTGCGAGGCCCTGGACCACGCCTGGGAAGGGGAGCCGGCTGCCCGGGCCACGGCCCGGGCCTGGCTGGGCTCCACCGCGGCGCTGCTGGACAGCGGCTGCGTGGGTCAGCTGCCCGAGATCCTGGACGGCGACGCCCCCCACGAGGCCCGAGGCTGCGACGCCCAAGCCTGGAGCGTGAGCGAGACCCTGCGCGTGTGGCTGGCGTTGGGCTGAGTCTCCGGGCCGGTTACGTTGTCTTCTGCTCAATGCGGAAGATGACGAACTCGGCCGGCCTCAGGACTGCCACGCCCACGAGGCAGACCAGGCGACCTTGATCGAGGTCGTTCTGGGTCATGGAGCTGCGGTCGCACTTTACGAAGAAGGCTTCTTCCGGCTTCCCACCCAGCAGGGCCCCGTTCCGCCATTCGTTTAGGAGGAAGTCGCCGATGGCGCCGCAGAGCCTCGCCCAGAGGGGTTCGGCGTTGGGCTCGAAGGCCGC